>NZ_LLYW01000012.1 GCF_001484195.1 Thermococcus celericrescens | reverse complement strand
ATGTGGAGAGAAATATAAAGCTTTCGCTAGATTCCGTCGAGTATCTCTTTCGGGGCCCCCGCGAAGGCCACCAGGTACTCCGCCTCCACTATGTGGAGCCTACCCGGAACGACCATCACGTGGGGCTGCCTTCCGAAGTCCTCCTTGATCATGTCCCGAACGTAGCCGGCCCTGAGCGTTGGGTTCAGGGAGCCAGCCCTCGCCAAAACCACGACCAGCGTGTCTGGGGTGAAGACGTTTTCTTTCTTCATCTCCTCTACTTGGAGCAGTATTTCCATCGCCTCGTTGGCCGTCATGTAGCGGTTCTGCTCGGCCTTTATGTCAAGGAAGAGCATCGTGTGCAGGTTTCTTTCCATGTTCTCCCTTATCACGTCGTAGTGGCTCGTCGGAAACCAGTTCTTCTCGGGATAAGCGACGGTTGCGCTCTTGCCGAACTTGTATATCTGCAGTCCGGTTATCGCTATCGCCGAGTAGATGCTCGGAGCGTGGATGACGTAGCTCTCGATTCCGAGCTCCTTGGCCCTTATCCTGAGGTCGGAGTGCGTCGTCGCCACCATCGGATCGCCGGCGGTCAGAAAGGCCACGTCTTTCTCCTTGGCCTCGCTCAGCACGATGCGCTCGAAGTGAAGCTCAACCTCCTCCCTGCTGAGCCTTCTTATGGGCTTTCCGATGAGCTCCTCAACCCTGTCCAGCGTTGTTCCGGCCAGAAGGGACGTGTAGAACTCGGCAAAGACCAGGTCGCATTTTCTGGCGGTTTCAAGCCCTTTGAGCGTGGTGTCCCTCTCGTCGTAAAGGCCAAGCCCTATGAAGTATATCGCCATGAGCCTCACCGGGGAGCGTAGGGCGGGGAGTTTTTAAGCTTGAGGGCGGGGATGTTAGGCAATTGCCGAAAAGCTTATAACGATTGACGAACACTTTACCAACATGCTTGAAAAGGAGAAAGAAGCCCTGGCAAAGAGGATAGCGGGAGAAATAACCCTCTCCTCCGACCCCGGTAAAACCATGCGCAAGTGGCGTGAAATATTCGGTATCAGCCAGACGGAACTGGCCGAATACCTCGGCGTTTCTTCTTCGGTCATAAGCGACTACGAGGGCGGCAGGAGAAAGAGCCCCGGGGCGTCCACGATACGGAAGTTCGTCGAGGCCCTCCTTGAGATAGACGAGAAGCGCGGTGGAAACGTGATCCGCGCGTTCAGCAAGACCCTCGGCAGCGAGCTTCCCACGAGCGCCATACTTGACATCAGGGAGTTCGCCCTTCCGATAACCATAAAGGACCTCGTTGGGGCCGTCAGGGGGGAGGTCGTCGCCAACATGCACCTCCTCGACAGGCGCATATACGGCTACACGGTCGTCGACAGCATAAAGGCGATCCTTGAGATGAGCAGCGAGGAGTTCCTCAAGCTCTACGGCTGGACGACCGAGAGGGCGCTGATATTCACCAAGGTCACAACGGGAAGGAGCCCGATGATAGCGGTTCGCGTTCAAGGACTCAAGCCGGCCGTTGTTGTTCTCCACGGGGTCAAAAAGCTCGATGAGCTCGCTGTAAAGCTCGCCGAGCGTGAGAGGGTTCCGCTGGTGATATCGAACGTTGGAAGTGAGGCAGAGCTCATTGCCGGCCTCAGAAGGCTGGTAGAAAAGACGGAGAAGGAGTTCTGAGCTCACTCCAGCGTCTTCTTCCTCCAGACCCCTCCTTCGGCCAGCTTGGTCAGCCTGCGCTTCATGTGGATGAGCACGTCGCCCAGCGTTTTTTCGTTGTTGTACCCCTCCAGAATCGCGAGGAGCTCTCCGCGGCTGTAGTCCTTCATCTCCCTCGCCAGCTCAGTCATTCTCGGATACGCGCGGACTATGTTGTCAACGATGGTTATGTCGGCCATCCTGGCGGAGCGGGAAAGCGGGTTGAGGTCAACGGTGATCACGAACTTGCCCATCCTCACGAGGGCCTCCGTTCTGTCGCCGTCCTCCAGCGGGACAACGACTACATCGGCTTTCCAGATTCCCTCCTCGTCAACCTTCCCCCTCTCGTGTTCAAGACCCGGAATGCGCTTCGTGGGGTTTATCCCGAGGAGCTCCACATCAGGATCGTGCTTCCTCAGCTCCTCCGCTATCGCCTTAACGCGCTCCTCCGTGCGGTAGAAGAGGTTTATCTCGAGCTTGGCGTTTAGCGCTTTTGCCAGCTCTATCGTTTCCTTTGGAACAAGTGCCGCGACGTTGCCGTTGACCGAGATAACCGGATGTTCGGCCAGGATCAGCTTCGCGACGGCGGCGCGCATGGCCCTCTCGGCGGGTCCTATCGTCTTCTCCCCGATGAGGTAGTCAAAGGCCTCACCGCGGCCGTGGGCTATCAGCCCGGCCTTGGCGGTCATGCCCTTCTCCATTCCCTCGATAATCTTCTCCCTGTAGTACAGGCTCCAGTAGCGCGGATGGCTCTTGGGTATTTCGACCATTTTTATCCCCCCGGTTACTTGGGGTCGGGGGGTAAAAAGCCTTTCTCCCGGCACGGGGCGTATACGCCGTCTTTCAAGTACGGCCGTTCTCAACCTTTGGTTTAAAAAATCTATATAAAAGCCATTTGTCATAAACCAAAAGTGAACAAACTTGAACAAATGCTCAAGGTGATGCATCCATGTATCGGATAACTGCTAAAGAAGAGCTCGACGTGAGAGACTTTTTTATTGAGGTTGAGGCTCCTCACGTGGCCAAGGCCTGGAAACCCGGTCAGTTTGTTGTTTTACTCATACATGAGAAGGGCGAAAGGATTCCCATGTCCATCTATTACGCCGACAGAGAGACTGGGAGGATGGGAATGTTCATCAGGAGGCACGGAAAGACCACCTTCGACCTCTGGGACAACTTCGACGTTGGAGATTACCTCTACGCGGTCGCGGGACCGCTCGGAAAGCCCATCGAGGTCAAACACTACGGAAACGTCGTCTTCGTCTCCGACGCCGTCTGCGGTCAGGCAGAGAACTACGCCACGCTCAAAGCGATGAAGGAGGCCGGGAACTACACGATCTCAATTCAGACCTTTGAGGACAAAGCCCACTCCTATCCCGAGAAGTTCCTGGCGAAGCCCGTGGCCGACGAATACTACCTCACCACTGAGGACGGCTCGCGCGGAATCAAGGGACACTACCTCGACGTTCTCAGGGAGCTTATCGAAAAGGACAAGGTGGACATAGTTTTCGGCGGGGGAAAGCTAGGCTCGCTCAAGAAGCTCGCCGAGCTGACCAGGGAGTACGGAATCCCAACCATCGTCACGGTCAGGCAGATAATGGTGGACGGAACCGGCATGTGCGGCTCCTGCAGGATACTCTACAACGGCGAGATAAAGTTCGCCTGCCGCGACGGGCCGATGTTCGACGCCCACAAGGTGGACTGGGACGACGTCATAAGGCGTGACAGCAGATTCGTCCGCGAGCAGGAGATGGCCAAAAAGCACTACCTCGAGTCCAAGGGGGTGGTCTGAATGGCGAAGCCAAAGCTCATTAAGGAGCGCGTTCCTACGCCCGAGAGACCAGTTGAGGAGCGCGTTAAGAGCTTCGTCGAGGTCAACCTCGGCTACGATTTCGCTTCGGCCGTCAAGGAGGCGGAGCGCTGCATACAGTGTCCGCCGGAGTACGCCCCGTGCATCAAGGGCTGCCCCGTTCACATCAACATCCCCGGCTTCCTGAAGGTCCTCCGCGAGAACGCGGACAAGCCGGATGAGGCCGTTAAGAACGCCCTGCGCGTTATCTGGAATGACAACACGCTGCCGGCCGTTACCGGACGCGTCTGCCCGCAGGAGGAGCAGTGTGAGGCGCCGTGTGTCATGGGCAAGGTCGGAGACCCGATAAACATCGGCAAGCTTGAGAGGTTTGTGGCTGACTACGCCCGCGAGAAGGGAATCGACCAAGAGCTTCTCACGGAGTTCATAGCCGAGACCGATGGAAAGGGCAGGGTCGCCGTCGTTGGCGCCGGGCCGGCTGGACTCACCTGCGCCCTCGAGCTTGCAAAGATGGGCTACAGGGTCACCATATTCGAGGCCCTTCACGAGGCGGGCGGAGTGCTCATGTACGGCATCCCCGAGTTCAGACTGCCAAAGGACATCCTCAAAACCGAGCTGGACAAGCTGGAAAAGCTCGGGGTCGAGGTTAAGACCAACTACATCGTGGGCAAGACGGTCACCATTGAGGAGCTCCTCGAGGAGTACGATGCAGTCTTCATAGGCACCGGGGCTGGAACTCCAAAGCTGCTCAACATACCCGGAATCCTTCTCGACAGGATTTACAGCGCCAACGAGTTCCTGACGAGGGTCAACCTCATGAAGGCCTACAAGTTCCCCGAGTACGATACACCGATAGCCGTTGGGAAGAAGGTTATCGTCATAGGTGCCGGAAACACCGCCATGGACGCGGCACGCTCTGCCCTCAGGCTCGGCGCGGAGGTTACAATCGCCTACCGCCGCGGAAGGGAGGATATGACGGCCAGGGTAGAGGAGATAGGCCACGCCGAGGAGGAGGGCGTCAAGTTCGAGTTCTTCCTCACGCCGGTCGAGTTCATAGGCGACGAGAACGGCAAGGTCAAGGCGGTTAAGTTCGAGAAGATGCGCCCGCTCGAGGAGAGGGACAAGCGCGGAAAGAGAAAAATCGTTGGAACCGGAGAATACGTGACCCTCGAAGCCGACACCGTCATCATAGCCATAGGCCTTGAGCCGAACAGGATACTCCTCGAGGAGAGCGGCTTTAAGGCCAACCCTGACGGAACGCTGATCGTCGATGAGAACCTCATGACCAGCATTCCAGGAGTCTTCGCCGGTGGCGACGCGATAAGGGGGGAGGCAACGGTTATCCTGGCGATGGGAGACGGAAAGAAGGCCGCCAAGGCGATAGACGAGTACATAAAGGGCAAAAAGGCCAACGCATGAGTCCTTTCTTTTTTCACCACTGTCTTTTCCTATCTCCAACGAAGAACTTCATGAAGCCTGAGAAGTCCTCGCCGCGGAAGGCCGCGTAGAGGCTCTGGGTTTCCTCTGGGGTTAGCCACTCGATCCTCTCCGGAATTCCCTCCTCGAAGAGGTAGAGTATCTCGTCGTCCTTTCTGGCCACGTCCAGGGTGTATATTTTCTTCCCGTGTTTCCTGGCTATCTCGATCTCCCTGACGACCAGGGAAGTGAACTTGCCGATTATGGCTATCGCCACGAATATCTCGGCCTCGGGAATCAGATGGTCGGTGGTTCTGAGGCCGTAGTCAGAGGGAACGACGAAGTTGTTGGAGCCGAGCTTCTCCTCGAGTATCTCAAGGAGCGCCCGCTCGGTGTGGGTGTGGTAGAGTATCGTGGGCTCGCTCAGATAGACGAGCGGCCCGTAGGTTTCCTTCTTCTTTTTCTTGAAGAATCCAAGCATGGAACCACCTCAGGTGGGGATAATGTCATCATCTTGGCATCAGGAGGGATGACACTCATCATCGGCAGCTGAAATACACCTCTTACAGCCCCCCAATTGCCAAATACGGCTCGTAAAGGGGACTTTTAGTCATCGGAAATTCCTAGTCATCACCTATGCTCAACACCCCCTCTGAAAAATAAGCTTAAGAAGCTTTCGTTCCGAAAACAAAGGGATCTCCACGGACTCGATTTTCTAGTCATCGGATAAAAACTTTGGACAAACCTACCGTGACTTCACGACTCAGACCGGAACAATCTAACGGACAGTAGATGCTCACCTACTCTATGGCAGATTCAAAGAAGGGAGCAAAAAGAATTTCAAAAGAAGATTGAATGTCATATCCTCCCCCTCTAGGCTTTCAACTTCTCTCACTTGAGAGGCACCATCAATGTTTTTAACTAAATAAAGCGTGTCTGCGACGTTTTCAAGTTCTGGATGATGCATCACTATTATCACTTGAGGAATTGTTCCTCCAGACTTGAAAAACCTGTCCAGTATTTCCACAAGGTCTTTTCTGCGTTCTTCACCTAAATGATAACTCGAACAGTTGTTCAAGGAAGTTCATATGATGGAGCTTTTCTCTAATTGCCCTAAAAGCTTTAGTTTGCTAAATTCTTTCCATTAGGTCCTCTAGAAACATTAGAGTATCTCCCCAGACCCTATCAAAATCAGGTAGCTCCCTGAGCTGGTGCCCCAAGCTACTCTCCCATGCTCTCAGATAGTACTCCCTGCGGTTTCTCAGTAAATTTAGACTCGGCTCAACGCCTTTAACCTTGAACTTCAAGGGCAGTACCCTAAGAACCTTCGTGAGATCAATAAATTCTCTTAGCTTCCAGACATCGTAGAGATCACGGGGCCGGGTACGCTGGAAAAGTGACCTCACCTTCTCTGCGAAAATTTCCTCAAGGGCATACGTTCTTGCCCTAACCATCTTGAATCGGGGAAAATCGGAGTAAATATGAATAATGGGCCTATCCTGAAGAGGTAAGAGGATTTCCTCGTATTTTTCTAGAGTCACATCCATCTTAATTCTTGGGGAGACCCCTGTCTTGCTCAGCAATCTAAACGGAATTTTGATCTGAAACCCCAGGGTTTTGCCCGGATGGAGTTTTACACCCGCCCTCTTCTTTATCTCCGGACTCATAAATTCCACAGGCCCGTCATTTGCGAAATTCACGGCCTTATGCAGTAGTTCCTCGAATACGTCACTCTCCATACCTCTGAGGAGAGTGTAATCTAAATCCTCGGAGAATCTGTATTCCCCAAAATACACCTTTTTAATACTGGTTCCGCCTTTAAATGCTAACTGCTTCCATAATCCACTCTTCCAGATTCCATAGAGCATCCAGCTTATGGCATAATCCTTTTCGAGAGTGGATACGGAGATTCCAAGTTCAGAACTCTTCCGCTTTATTTCATCGCTTATCATTCCAGATTCCTCCAGTAGTCGTTGGGAACGTTTATTCGTAGCCCCCACTTGCGATCAAACCGACCTCCGGGTGGCATGGTGGGGTCAAGGAGAGGAAACCCCTTAAAGCCCCCTTCGGGCGGGATTATCATTTCTTCCAGGCCGAGTCCGAGCTTTTCACTTACGAAGCCCAATCTCCTTAAGATCGTCGTGTTTCTCATCCTCTTTGCATATTCTATGAGAGTTTTCTTATTGTATCCTCCGTTCTTTAATGCTTTGATGACTTCGATTATTCCACCACAATATTGAGGCCTGTCGAGGCAGTCAATTATTGTCTTTTCAGGTTCTGTTACATTGATGTTCCTTCCGCCTATCTTGATGTTTTCCAGCCCGAAGAACTTGTGAGGAGCGACTACAACGACCTTGAATCTCTGGCCGTTGACATCTGTAACCCCTGAGTATCCCCTCTTTCTGGGGGTCTGTACAAAGGTGGTATCTGGAATCTGTTCGGTTAAGCCGTAATAGTTCAAAGCGCTCCAGTATGCTATTGCGCCGGGCTTCACGAGAAGGGACGCGAGGAGAAATGGGTCAATGGAAGGGGGTTCACCCGGGTTTGGGGTTATCACGTAGATGCCCCGATAAATTCTCTTTAGAAAACCATCTCTGGTTAGTTCCTGGAGGTAATACTTGAGGAGGGTGCTGTTTACTCCTAGTGTTTCCTTGGCTTCTTGGATTGTGAATGCTGTTCCCAGCTTCATGAGGTTCTTCAGGACTTCCATCTTGTTCATTTTTTCTCGCCTTAGCCTAAATATTCTTGTCCTTAATAGAGAATTTTTAAATTTAAAGTTTGCGATTTTGTATGCGATGTGAACTCTACCTTAACGCACTTAATTGAGGGCCTCTAAGACCGCAAGAAACAAGGGCCAGGACTATTCCTTTGCACCCCTTCTTGGAATGCACACCTTTCTCTATTATCTTTAGTCCGAAAGGGATAAAAATCAAAGCAACATAATACCTTTGGTGCTTCGTAATGAAAATTACCGTCTATGATGGTTCCCAGACTATTGGTGGCTCAAAGATACATATTCAAGAAGGCGAAAACGGCCTCTTCTTGGACTTTGGGATGAACTTCGCAAAGTACGCTCAGTATTATGAGGAATTCATAAGTGAGAGACCCTCAAGGGGAATCCACGACCTCTGGAAGCTTGGCCTGATACCAAAACTCAACATCTACCGGAAGGATCTCATCCCCCAGGACTTAACTGGAGAAGTTTCACAATACCCCAAGATTCCGGTAAACGCTGTTCTGATAAGTCACGCTCACCTTGACCACGTGGGGAACATCACGCTACTGGATGAGAACATTCCAATCGTCGGCTCTCCCACAACTATGATAATCCTCAAGGCCCTTAGGGATACTTCAAGAGGAAGCCACATGGGAATGGAGCTTCCGTACTACACTCCCAAGAAGCCGAGCGATTCAAACCCATACGTTCTGGAGGCGAAAAGGGAGATCAAGCACTACATTAATAGGAACATAATTCTCACGGACGAGCTCTCTGAAAGTGGTTTAAACTTCTTGAGTTGGCTGGCAAATGTTGAACTGGCAAAAAGCAAGGGCAGAACAAAGTCAATCCAGCTCGGAAAAGTCCAGCACCTTAAGGAAAGAGAATTAGGCTTTGAAGTTCATGCTTACCCAGTGGATCACTCCATCTACGGTGCATTGGCATACGTTGTGGAGGGTAACACTGCAATCGCTTACACTGGTGACTTCAGGCTTCACGGCAAGAACAGGGGAGAAAGCAGGAAGTTCGTTAAAGCCGCAAGAAGTGCAAGCGTTCTAATAACTGAAGGGACAAGGGCAGGAAGAGAGGACGATGAAAACGTCTCGGAGGAGGAAGTCTACAAGAACGCTAAGGCTATCGTGGAAGAGGCAAAAGGTCTTGTAGTGGCGGACTTCTCGGCGAGGAACTTTGAGAGGCTGGAGAGCTTCAAGAAGATAGCAGAGGAGACTGGACGGGAGCTCGTTGTCACTACGAAGGACGCGTACTTCCTCCACGCTCTTGGCCTCGTGGACGGAAAAGACTACATTTCCGGGTTGAGAGTTTACCGGAACTCGAAGGCGAAGCCAGAGAAGTGGGAAGAGTGGATTTTCTTAAATTACCCCGGCATTGGAATTACTCCTGAGGAAGTTGGCAGGGATAGGGAAAACTACATCCTGTGCTTCTCATTCTATGACATGCCACACCTCCTCGACGTGATGCCCGAAGGGGGAGTTTACATTTACTCTTCCAGCGAGGCTTTCACGGAGGAGCAGACTTTCAGCTTCCTTCGTCTGTGGAACTGGCTCCAGTACTTTGGCTTTGAAGTTAGGGGTTTTAGTGTTGATGACGATGGAAAACCTATCTTTGAGGGGAGCCTCCACGCTTCGGGTCACATTTCAAAGGAGGAGCTGGAGAGGGTCATTGACAAGATTGACCCGGATTACGTCATTCCTGTTCATACAGAAAACCCTGAGTGGTTTAAAGGGCAATGGGATAAGAAGGTTATCACGCTAAAGGACGGAGAAAGCTGGGAAGTTTAGGGGGGAATCTTCTATGATCAAAGAAAATAACAGGAGCAAAGAAGTTTTTGAGTACATTAAGGACTGTGTGGAACATCCTGAAGAACATCCAGAACACTGGGAGGATTGGCTTAGGGCAGGAAGAAGGAGGTTCTTGTTGCTGAACATCATTTACTATCTCCAGAACTTTGGAGGAAAGGAGCAAGGGGTCAGTAAGGATGATCTTGAAAAATTCCTTGTGGTTCTTCATGAAGTAGACTCCGAGATGTTCTCTAGCATCATAAAACCGTGGAAGTCCTTGGATGACACACTTGAAGAACTTTTGAAGAACGAGTTGATTGTTACAAGTCCCGAAGGAAAATATTTGGTGAACAGGGAAAGGATTAAATCAAAAGATAACCTGATTTATTGGAAAAGCGTTAAGGATGTATTTGACAAAGTTAACACCAAGCTGGAGGGAGTAGTATGGTAAGACTCATTGAAAAAAAACGTGATGAGCTTGTGAGTATGCTAACCTTGTGGAAGAATTTTGTTAAATTTGTTGGAGGAAACTACGAGAGTTTTAACTTAACTAACGAATCTGGGTGGATTAAAAACATAAAGGAGACAAATGAACTTGTAAAAAAACTTGAAAACAAAGATGGGGATGCACGAGAGGTTTTAAGAGAACTGTTCAACAAAAAGATATGGGCGGGAAACATCAAACTTTTCCAGAAGTTCCTTAAGGAGGCCCCTATCGATGATCTCCAAACGCTTGTGGAAATTGTGATTGATGTTAAAAATTCCAGTGAATTCAAGGATGACTGGATAAATGGGGTGTATGAACTTCTGAGGAAACATTACCCGCAAGCTAAGAATTTTCAGGGACTACAGGGCAACTTATTCAATGTTATGGGGGAACTTTATGGGAAGTTGCACATAGAAACTAATCCAATAATGAACGCATGCTCCAGAAGATTCTTGGAAAGGTACTATGAGTTTACAAAGTACGATTACAATGAATTCAAAGAAGCTTTTGAGGAACTAAAAGGAGAGTATTTGAAAACGGTTGGCAAGCTTTCGGAGAATGGGTTCCCCCTCAATGCTGAGATTGACCAGATGTTCAATTTCTTTGACAAAGTAAATGCTTGGCAGATGTATCCTGGAGAAGAAGGCAGGTATTTGGAAATATTTCATCAGACCGGAAGGATATTTATTGGATGGGGAAAGATAGGGGATTTAAACTTGCTAAAAGGAGCTAAGATGGGTGAAAGAATAACTCAAAAAATCAAAGAGATGTATCCCAAAGACTACACCACGAAAACTCCTAAGCTCGCTACAAAAATGTTGCTCTCATTTTACAACACAATGGATATTGAAGACATTGTTATCTTAAAGGAGGGAACTAACAAGGTAGTGGCCCTCTGCAAGATCACTGGTAAATACGAGTATCTTGAGAAATCTCCTGTTGAAGGTGCAGATTACAATCACTCCAGAAAAGTTGAGTTCCTCTGGTACGATCCCAACGGAATCACGGTAGAGGGATTACCTAAAGTTAGATACACTCTCGAAAAACTCAACTGGAGCAAATTTGGAAAAGTCCTAGAGCGTGTTTTAGAGATAAAAGGACCGAATAATGGAGGACCTTCAATTCCTCTAAAAGATAAGGATAAGTTGGATAAGCTCCTCTCAAGGAAGGGTCAGATCATTCTCTACGGCCCTCCAGGAACTGGAAAAACCTGGCTAGCTCACAACTATGTTAAGACTAAAACTAGCGAAAATAAACCTGGGAACAGGTGGGATTTCGTTACCTTCCACCAGTCCTACAGCTATGAGGAGTTCATCGAGGGCTTCAGGCCCATTAGCAAAGGGGATAACATTACATATGCTGTTGAGGATGGCATTTTCAAAAAGATGCCAATAATAGCTATGTGGAACGCACTTGATGAAACACTCAAATTTGAGGCTTTATGGGATGCTTTCTTGGAGATGTATCCAGAGGGATCAACTTTAGAGACAAAAACTGGTAAAAGATTCAAGATCAAAGACAAGGAAGATGACAAAATACAGACTCTCCCCACTGATGGGAGAGACCATGATCCGGACATAATATTTAAAACTAACCTAGAACAACTGTGGAGGAATCGTTCTAATATTAATGGACCCTCAGATGTCCTGAGAATACTCGGTAGCTCCGTCAGCGGCATGGAACCCTATTATTTTGGAGTACTCAAAGAACTAGAAAGGGTCAACAATGAAGAGGCGATAGAGAAAGCTTACAAACATATTAAATCCGTCATTATCCATGCCTTACAGCAGGGCAATACATCTATTTTCAACTTTGAAACAGCCCCAGAGTTTTACCTTATCATTGACGAGATAAACCGCGGAAACATCAGCAAGATCTTTGGGGAGCTGATAACTCTCTTAGAAAGAGATAAGCGTCTTGGAGGAGAGAATGAACTGATTGTAACCCTTCCCTATTCAGGGGAACCATTTGGAGTTCCACTGAACTTGTACATTATCGGAACCATGAACACTGCAGATAGGAGCATTGCACTACTTGACGTTGCCCTTAGGAGAAGGTTTGCGTTCATGGAAGTCGAGCCAAATCTTAGTGCACTGAAAGATAACAACGGCAAAGACAAGATCATTGAAGAAATAAATCTGAGAGAACTCTTAGAGACGTTGAATCTTAAAATCGAGGCAATAAAGGACAGGGATCATAGGATTGGCCACAGTTATTTTCTAGGAGTGAACGACCTCAAAACGCTGCATTTCGTATGGTACAACGAGATAATCCCACTGCTCATGGAGTACTTCTACAACGACTGGGAATCTTTAAAATGGATTTTAGGAGAAAATCTGTTTGTAGAGGAAGTCCCGTTTGATAACAGCTTCAGTAATGCTCCAATTGAAGTTAATCCTGTCTACAGAATAAAACATTACACGTTACCGAGCCAAAAGGGGGACTTCCTCAAAGCCCTCAAAGTAGTCATGGGGAAGTCTTCGGATGACAGCGAAAGGGTTCAGGGAAACTCTGAGTCAAATACAGGTAATTCGCAGGACAGCACTCAACAATCCTAAACAAAGCAAAGCAGAGGTAAAACACCATGGCCTCTCTCAAAATTTTAACTCTTTATGAGCATGATAAAGTCTCGTATTTTAGCATACTCCAAGATCAGTTTAAGATGCCAGAGGATAAAGCAAAAGATCAAAAAATAATAGACGAACACTTGGCAAAGCCCCTAAGAAGGCTAAACGAGTTCTTTGCGAAAAATCCTCCCAAGTCTACTTCAAATGACAGCCCTGAAGAGGAAGACTTAGACAAAGACAAAGGATTTTTACTCCTTTACGGTGATTCGTTAAAAGCCCGGCACTATGTTGGCTTCGGGACTTCTGGGAATCTTCTAGTCCAAGTACTTCCCAAGATCTTCAAACCTAAGGAAACACTCCCTGAGGTCTCCAAGCCCAAAGGAAAAAGGAACCAAAACGAAACTGAAGCCCTTCTGGCCTTCATCCGCATGCTGAATGTTGCTTACGGTTTAAAAATTCGAGATGTGGAACTTGCACACATCGAGCATGCAAAAGTTCCAAATAGCATTCTTGAAATCTTTATTCACCTCTTCGCAAAGAGCTTATGGGAAGAAGTTCAGAGAGGGTATTACCGGGAGTACCAAGAAATACAGCAGGAAGAGAAGTTTTTGCGGGGTAAACTCCTTCTCAGCAGGCAGATAAAGAAACTGCCTCATCAAAGGCACACTTTTAGTGTTGAACTTCATGAATTCAGCGAGGATAATCCCCTTAATCAAATATTCTACGCAACGATAAGATTTTCTCTATCAAAGACACGGTGGTTGGTCAATAAGAAGCTGTTGGGTGAGTTAATGATGGTTTTCGATGGTGTGAGCCCAAGGAAAGTTACCAAGGCTGATTTTAATAAAGTACATTTCAACCGGCTTAATGAGAGATTTAAGAAACCTTTCAATCTCGCCAAGATCATATTGAAATCCTTTGGTGGAGTTTCTGGGGAGGAAGTTAGCGGGTTCTTTGTTGACATGAACGAGCTATTTGAGAGATTTATCCTGTGGATACTAAAACGGGATCTCCCAGAATACAAAATCGAATACCAGAAAGAACTAAGTTTATTTGATAGAAAACAGAAGAGCAATGTGGTAACAACAAAACAATACCCAGATTTTGTGATAAACAAGATAGTAAACAGGAATACCATTCCAGTAGGCGTGTTAGATGCTAAATATCGTCCAATAGAAATCAAAGAAGGCAAGATCCAAATAGGTTCCGATATGCTAAGACAGGTTTATGTTTACTCCAAGATCCTTGAGAAGGAACATGACATAAAAGAGGTACCTACTGCACTTGTGTTTCCCCGAAGTTTCACTTACAACCCAGGCATTACGCTAGATGATCAGGCAATATTGGGTGGGGCAACGTTCTTTGATGGCGGGCCTCTTCTAATCCTAATGTATGATATGGAAACTCTAAAAAAAGGACTTAAAATGGATAAAAACTTCAGAAAGTCCCTCATAGGAGCTTTATCCAACAGTCTCACTGTCTAAGCCGAGCTAACAAGTTAAATAATCTTCCCATGAAAATACCATGAAAATAATGGCTAGCCACTGGAGATAAATAAACACTGAAAATCTGTTTGATAGAGATTATTAGTTCGGACTCAAAGCTCATTTAACAACTCATCTTAAAAGGGTTAAAATCGCTAACAAGCTATGTTTCTCTCTTTTTTATCGCTAAAAGGTTATTTGAGAGGGTAACGATGACTTTATTCCCTTCTTTTTTCTTTTTAACTTTCCCTTCCCTTAAAAGTTTGTTAAAAGAATCATAAAACTTTCTAGAGCTTACATTAACTTCTTTTTGCAATTCAGACATAGATCTAGGCCTTCCATCGAGGAGAACATCTAAAATCCTGTTTTTAACCTCTTCTGTCTCAGATCGTCTTATTACGACAGTTTTTGGACCGGAGACTTGCTCAAGAGTGAATACCCTTACCGCAAGGCCCTCAATTAGGTACTGGGCACGAAACATCAACTTTTCAAGTTCATTAACCTGTTGTTCAAGAAAATCAATTTTCTCGGCTAACGAGTTTACCTCTGCACTGTCCATAAACGCAATGTTAATTTCATAGACAAGTTCATCTATGATCTTATGAATCCCCTCAATCTGCTCCTCGATATCATCAATCTTTGCCTCGCAGGAAAAAATGCGCTGTTCTACCTGCTCATTAGTATTCTCTTCGTGATGCACAGTATCCACAGTTTTCTTCTCACTAGACTCAAGTAATCCGAGGTCACTAACCCCCTCCTCGTCAGCAGCCTTAGGGGGAGACCTTTTGAGTAACCTTATTATTCTTGAAAACATCCTACATACTCACCTCAGGATAAAAAGAAAAATAAGCTTTTTTAAGCATAGACTAGTTGGCTAACTCACTTTTCGGAGGCCTCACTCTGCTTTTGCTGAGGGGCCATGGGAGGGACAGAGATGACAAATGACAATAGGGACTCAAAATCAGAGGTGCTAGGAGGTTCCATTGTCGGCATTGAAACGTCCAATCCCATCTCCCTAAGCCTTTCTGCTTTTGCAAGAAGCAGGCGATATTGTTTAAATATTTTCAAGTAACCTACTACCTCCGGGTTGTTTTTCTCGAATAGTTCCTTGTTCATTAGCACTAGTGAGGTATTGATGATGTCTGAATATGAAAAAGATTCCCCAAACTGCCTTTTTAAAAGATCCTTGGTTATGGAGAGACGATCTGCGGCATCCTTGGAAATTGTTAGGGTTGATGTTTTTTGCATTTGACTTGTTTTAAGGTTTTTGGATTCTTTTCCCATTTTGAGATCACCATTTATTTTAGGATTAATAACATCTTAAAAATATTGCCCTCAATATCCCTAGAAGAAGAGTTTTAAAAGGAATTTCGTCATATGTCAATGGGGGAAAGGCATGGATATTTTTGAAGCACTATCAGCATGGTTCACAGCTGAGATAATCTCACACTCGGCTCCTCAGTCGTTTCCTGTAGAAAAAAATCCGCAATTACATTTCCAGTACTCAGTTTTCCGTTATCTTGAACCTCAAGCAGTGTTTATTGATAAAATACTCCCTAGGGTTCCTGAAGAAGATAGAGATTTAGTCCGTACCTTTATGAGAGAACCAACTTTGGTTCATGTCTTCAATTATCTTAAATCAAAAGCCAAGATGATAGAGTCTGTTACCATTGAAGAAATATTAATAGACGAAAATAAACTGGAGGAATCCACAGTTTTGAGTGATAACAAAAACCTAGCGGCGCTTGTTTTAAGCGCTGATGAAGAATTAAAATCCACAATTATTAAACAATTAGATGAAGTTTTAGGCTCCATCAGTAACCCAACTAACTTTTCAGAGGAGGACATCAAAAAAAGAATCCTTTCAGCTCTTGCATCCTCATTAAACACCGTTTTTTCCTCCCAAAAGAGAGGAGGGTATTTAGATGCCCTCGTCGTGACCCCATTTGAAAATTATCTACTCCATTCATCAAAGAATCCCTATTTCAATGAACGGATCTTGGCAATATTATCCCAAAGCTTCATCCCAGTTACATACCCCCAGACACGGAAGTTGACCGTGGTGAATGACCAAGTACAATCAATACTACAAGAGAAGCCCCAAAAACTAGATGATAAAGAACTCCAAAGCTTTCTGCAAATCCTATCAAAATGCTCTGGCCTAAAAATAACACCAAGAGTTTCCATAGATGTATGCAATTCCCTAATAAAAGTTGAGCCGCATATTCTTTATGGAGATTCCCTTGATAGTTCAGATAAAACCTCAGATTCAATTAAGACTCCCAAACTCGTAGTTGGGGTACATCAGGAACTCTGCGAAAGCATTGATAATGAATTCGTACTCATATTTGAGATTCACCCACATCCTCTACAAGGAATCACTCAGCACATTCTCGGTGTTGGGGGAGTCCTTAACCTTTATCCCCAAAATGGAGATTATGTTGAAATGCTCAGACCTTTAAGAATTAACATTTCCAGCACAGATATGCTCTTACTCCTTGGTTCCAGGTATTTTTCCAGATTGATATCGTTGGTTTAATTCTATGTTACTCCCATCAACTTTTGTTAACTTTAAACTAAATATCCCAGCTGTTTGTAAAGTCGATAAACTCGCTTTCTGAATGTTGGAGAAAGCGTGTATCCTCCTTTTGCAGTTCTCGCAATGATCCCCAGTTCGATAAGGTCATTAAGGGCCCGATAAACTGTTGGAGCACTAATACTTTGTTCCTCAGCGATTTTGGGGATAATTTCATTTCCCATTATCCAAGAATTTACCCTGCCCCCATTTAGATGTAGTTCTTCCAGTATCTGCAATCCCGCCTTTAACTTCTTTTTTGTGCTAAGTTTGTTGTTAACAAGGGAGAAGAATTTTTCGAGTTCTTCTATCGCCTTATCGTGTTCCATGCCCCATCACTGTGGCGGCTATTGTCTGATTCTTTTAAGTATTATCTTTTTGCTGAACTGAGCATCTACGCAAAATTCATTTAAAACTATTTTTAGAAAATTTTGGAGCTTAATATTACTGTTTTACAGAAACAGAGCACGTTTTATTTTGTTTTTAAAATTTTAGCATATTTCCTACTTTTTTGTTGGTTATTTTAATATGTCCCTTGTTCTCAAGAATTTGATAATCTTAAAAATCGGTAGCGTGCAAGGGGGGTAATGCAAGAACAAAATATTCAAAGAGAATCACTTTCTAACTTTCCATCATGTCCTTTATGGCAAAGCTTGTCCTTTTCTAGGGCTTAAACCTCTCCCCATTTTTCTAGTCTGTACGCATTTATCTTAACCTCCGGGTCCATTGATCCTAATGCTAGCTTTTCGCCACTGTTTCTAAGCCGCAGGTAAAATCTTTTCCAGACCTTGACTTTTTCAAACTCATCCAAATCAAATGCTGAGGCCGCAAAGAAACTTCTCGATGCCACTACAATTAACTTTTCTTTCATCCTACTAGCAGCCACGTTAAATCTATTTTGGTTGTAGATAAAATCAAAAAGTGTTGCAAGGTATGCTGGATCACTCGACGCCATTGAGACTATTACGATATCTTTTTCTCCCCCCTGGAATCGCTCAACAGTATCAACAATAACATTCCTATCGGTCTTGCCTATTTCCTTGTAAATTAGGGCCTTATGTGCCCTGTATGGAACCACCACACCGGCATCTAACTCGGGCGGTATTTCTTTTACAATCTCAGAAACAATCTTAGCTTCAATTTCATTGGCCTTGGTAGATGAGACATCAGTATGTTCAATAACAACATAGGGATAGTCAGGATGAAGAACCCACTTAACCCACTCTCTGGTAGTGGAGTCGTTTTGGATTTTCAGGAGTTGGGATTTCTTGCTCCTATGTTTCCGACTTTTAAGTTCAATTCCGTCTCTTTTGTAGATTAATTCCGTGTGCATCTCTGCAGCAATTGTTGGCAATCTATGAGTCTCATCTAGCTGATGAGATGGCAACACTTTATCTCTCACAATATCGGACTCCCATTGGGGTGGGTTCCGATAGAGGAGTTTTTCAAACTCCTTTTGCTCATGGGGATCTAACTCCCTGCGGAGGAACCTCGCAAAGTTTATGGCTGAGAGGAAGGGTACATGCTCCTCTATTGTTTTTCTATCCTCAAGTTCCCAGTTGTGGGCCTGAATTGGTTGCATTTGTCGGTGATCCCCAACAATTAGTACTTGGGACTTCTTTTTGGCTCCCATTGTTGCCATAATAAAAGTAGGCAAGTCCATCATGCTCGCTTCATCAATTATCACGAGTTCTGCATTGGGCCGAGAGTTCCTGAACAGTTTGTAAATAGTTCCGGGTGTTGCAAAGATGACCCTAACACGTCCTTCTCCAAAAAGTGCATGTTGCTTCTGATTAACTGAAAGGAGCTTGCTCACCCTACTCTCATTTCCTGCATGATCCAAATTGATGCCGTAATCTTCTGGAATGAAATTTTCTTTTTCCAATCCTTCCCTAATGTTACTTATTGTGCTCTCACTACTTGCTACCCGATAAAGCTCGACGTTCTCGAGCTCGGGAATATTTGGTCTAAGTGATACGAGCAAACGAGCTGTCCTAATGAGTGCTTCGTCTATCGCCCTGTGGGAAACTCCGGTGACTATGAAAAGAGAATTCTTTCCCTGTTTTATTGAAGAATACGCTCTAGCAAGTATTGCCGGTGCGACTGCACCTGATGTTTTACCTGTTCCTGGAGGCCCCTGGAGACTTACCAGAAAGTGGTTAATATCTTGTATGAACGCTTTTTGCTTTTTATTTGGCGGGTTTACTTTGTTGTTTGTCTTGCTAACGTTTTCGAGAATATCGATAAACTCTTGTATGTATTTATCTTTCCAGAGGGCTACTTGGTACTTTTCAATGTCTCGGTGGCCAATAAACTCTGAGGAATAAATTTCCTGGAGTTTTGAATACACTGGATGAGGGCGGCCACTTAAGATATCTTCGAGGACATGATATGCTCGATTCATATTCAAATCGTCCATTGCGGGATCAATCACTATGTAGCTTCCAACTGAGATAGTCTTCCCCTGTATTTGTATCCATCCTGCCCCGTACTTTGGATATGGATGATACACAAGAAACGGTCCATCATCCCGATAATAAGTCAATGAGATTTCAACTTCCCCACTTTCCCTATCAAAATGCTGTATTATTGCAAGCGGTGATCTCGCAATTTCCTTAGCGGGGTCTCCGTTTAATGCCAATCTAAGTTTTATGTACTCTTCATCATTACTACATTCATTTTCAAGTGGGGTAACAACCACCCAGGATGATTCATCCAAGCTGAAGAGGGGAGCCTCTGCATAATCGTAGTTTCTCCAGTTGCCAGTTTCTTCCATCGGCGGAAGAACCATGTGGCCAAGTATTCTTCTGTTTGCAGTGTCAACGCTTACAACCTTCATCACTGCACTTTGTCCAGTCAGAACCCTGACTGAAAGGGGTAGTCGGTAGTGAGTTTTGAGCTCGTCTCTCCTCGTGTTGTACTCAAGTTTCTGATATTCTTCGAGGACTTCTGCCAAGCTGACTTCGGCCAAATTGAAATTTGCAAGGTTCTGAAGGCTAAATGGTTCTTTTTTAACGTATCGATCCTTAGTACTCTCGGGGATTGAGCGTTCTATGTGCCGGACAGCAAGGGCCAGCCGTTCCATTAATCTTTTCAAGTTTCTTTTGTCCCCTTCTTGGAAAGCTTTCCAAATTATGTACAGAGGAATCTGCTCATCCTCTCGATGGAAAACAGGATAAAGCGGAGGAATTTCGATTCCGTTTCTTTTTCTGTATCCTCCAAACGAAACAATCCCAATATTGTAAAGAGGACATTCTTCTCCGTCCTTAGCTAATACCAACTGTCCAGCTTTGGTCTTTTCAACAAGGAACTTGAAAAGTTCATCAAATTCCTGTTCTAGACCTCCCCAATTGAACCATCCCCACCGTGAGCAACGAGGGGCATTACCATGGTACTTTTCAGGAGCTTCTTCTTCATTATTAAGCTTAAACTGGTGGACAACAGGTATTATTCCAAAGCCCGGGGGGAATCTCAAGGCGTGCCGCTTTATCAATTCATCCTTAATTATTGAGTATCCTTCCTGATCTATCGCACCTCTCAGACTCAGGAAAGAACGCACAGCGGTCATTCCATAAACGTCTTTATGGCGTTTTACAGCTTCCATTAGCTTGTCTCTGTGGAAACGACTGTAGAAGTACAGGTGAAGGAACACGTCGTCGTCAGTACAGTCTTTAACAACCTCTCTTCGTGTACTCTCTTGTCTCCATGTTTTTCCTTCTAGATTTGGCGCAACTTGCTTGATTGCGAGGAACACATTTTTGAAGAATCTCTGTAAGAGCGTCTTTTCTGTCTCAATGGCATCATCTTCGCTTTCTGGGAGGTGCTCTACTACTTCGGACAGAACACGTGCCTGCTTAGTGAGAGAATTTTCGACAACTGCAGATATCCCCAATAAAGTGTCCTGTATCGGACTGTGCTGGATGAAAACATAAACCCTAACAAGGGATTTCTTGGGGTAAAAATGGCCATTCTCCGAGGGGAGATTGTAACCGGTACCGGGAATGAATTCCGTCCATACTTTATCCCCGATAGTTCTTTCAATTTCTTTTTTCAGTACTTGTGCCATTTTAGAAAGCCTCGGAAGGTGTCCAAGTTCCGTTTTTCCGACGATGTATGAGACAACATCGGGTTTCTTGGCCTTGGGAATCTGGAAATCAGTCGGCCAAGAACCTTGGAACTCATAGAGATCTGCCACATCATTTATGTTATGAACCCCAACTTCTCTGAATACTTTTTGATATCCCGGCTGAATACCCAGAAGGCCTAGATCCCTTCTTTCCACAGCTCTAGCTATGCAGACAGGCTCAAAGGGGCATTCAGCACACCTCATTGTTAGCCAAAGATCGGCTTGATCTGCATTCAGCATTCTGTAAAACGGCCCATCCTCACTTAGTTTGTCCTCGAGAGTCAAGATGTACTCTTCTGCTTCTTGAGGAAAGTTCATAGTTTCCTGAGGCGGCCATTCAGATATGCGCTCTCCCTTTGTCACTACGCCAAACTTAATTCTTCCCTCAATTCCAAGTCCGTTCAATGTTTGATCTAGGAGATAGGCGTATGTTATTGCCTGAAATCTGTGAAATAGTTTTTCTTCTTTTGTAAACTTAGCCTCAAGAACATAGAATGTAAAGCCGTTGTCAGTTGGAACTGCTATGATAAAATCGGCTCTTCCAGAAACTGGAAACTTTCCGATGATCCCTTTAAGGCATGGCTGGTAGATAACGGTAGGGCTTGTGGTAGGCAAGTGGGTTAGCAAACTAAGAGTTGTTTTATGGCACTCTTCATCCGAGTTTACAATGTAGAGGCCTTCTTCGTGCTTTTCAATGAAAAAATCGAGACTTGGAGGCTTCTTCTCTTCTATTCTCTTCTCATTGAAGATACCGTAAAACTTGGCTTGGGGCAGATGAGATTGAAGCTCCTCGAGGAGTATTTTCTCAAATTTTGCACCCCATTCCACTAGAACATCATCCACACGACTCTTGATATCTAATACACAGTGATACTCGCTGAGTTTTCCCTCTTTTTTCTCGTAGAGAAGTTTTATGTAATGGGGGCACTCATAAAGTTCAAAAAAGCGGGCAATTTCGTTGGGCTTGAGTTCTGGAATCGTTTCCTTTTCTACCATCTTATTCTCCTCCAGTTGGTCATATGATCAAAGTTAGCAAATATCCATTTTCATCAAGCCATTTCTTCCAATTTTCATAGTCTGGCATTAGGACTTTTACCTTCGCCCAAAATTCTTTTGTGTGTCTCGGTTCTATCGTGTGCACTAACTCATGGATAACAACATAGTCAATGGCGCGAAGAGGAGCCATTATTAACCTCCAGGAGAAATTTAAAGTACCTTCTCTGGTACAGGACCCCCAGCGTTTTCTTGCATTGGTTATGTTGACTCTCTTGTACTCAAATCCCCCCAAAGACGCATACCATTTAACACGTCGTTTAATTATTTCCCTTGCTTGTTGTCTGTACCAACTAACAAAAACGTCTCTTGCCTGGTCGACATAACTTTCAGATAAGTAAAACCATCCATCTTTGAAAATTAACGGCTTAGACTGATTTGATACTATCTTCAAGCGGTAATATCTCCCCAAATAGAGAAAACTTTCCCCTGGGAGAAACCTTCTAGATAGAATTTTTGGATCTCTCTTTAGTATCGTCCCTCTTTTCTTTGCAATCCACTCTCTGTGTTTATTTATGAACTCAACTACAGTTTCCATAGTTGCCTCAGTAGGAACCTTTACTATTATTGCACCATCTTCACTAACTCTCAGCTCTAATGACTTTCTATTGGTCTTGTGTACATAGACCTGTAAATCATCTACTGTAATGGTGGTATGCAAGCTCCATCCACCTCTCCACGATTTTGTTTCTCATTTTAAACAACTTTGGATTCTTACTCACATTGGGGATTATGACCTCATTGAGCAATTTTGCTCTAAGCTCTCTCTGCTTGGTTGGACTCTCCCAGAAATCCACAACTTTTACGCTCTGTTTGATAAGATCAATCGCTTTTTTAGTTATGGACACCATGCTCTTAACGTCATCTTCTGGTAGTTCAGATAGAGGCAGGGGCCCATACAGCTCTTTCTTGAGAACTCCTAGGAACGGCATTTCTTTCTTAGGGTCAAGACCATAATTTTCTTCTTCGCTTCTTCCACGTATGACAAGCCTTCTGAATCTTAGCAACTCTCTGGAAAGGAGCTCCCACCGTCCCTGATATTCCTCAAGGATTCGTTTTAGCCTCTCCGCTAAGCGCTCATAAAGTTCTGGATCTTCGGGGTAGTGTCTTAGTATGTATTCTTTAATGGCGGATTCTACTTCCTTGGCTTGGAGTTTTGGTGGCCATTTTTTAACTTGTTTCTCGAATTCTTCTGAAAACAGGGGTGTTGGGGGTATCTTGGGATCAACTCCTTTTGAAATCAAGAATTCCTCCACGATTTCGCGGATTTTGTTTGCTGCCTCAGAGATACTCAATGAATCATCTCGATAGATGTTTTTGGCTGTTTCTCTAATAAAGCTCAGTATCTTCCAGTCCCGCGCATACTTTACAGCTCTAGGGTCAGGAAGAGCCCTATCTAACTCTTGTCCAAATTTCCTGACGAGTGCCAGAAATTCCTGCCTAGTCTCTTCATCTTCAAGCAAGTCTATGCAATCTTCGAACTGACTACGCCAATTGGATATCCCATGGGATAAGAAGAAGGTATCTATTTTCTTTGAAAGCACTTCTAAGTTGTCTAAGCTCTTTTCCCTGTTGTAAAATGAAGTCTTTATTTCCTTTATGTCTTCTCCTCTGTAGATAGATAGGGCTTCTTCAAGGTGTTCAGTAATTCCAACGTAATCTACCACGTATCCAGCACTCTTGTTTTTGTAAACTCTATTCACCCTTGCTATTGCCTGCAAGAGATTGTGCCCTTTCAATATTGTATCTAAGTACATGACCTGCTCAATGGGAGCGTCAAACCCTGTAATCAGCATGCTCTTCACAACAATAATCCCAACATCTCCAGGAATACCACTTTTGGATACTTCCCCAAAGGGAGTCTTGAAGCTCTCAATAACCTCTCTGTGTTTTGAGGGATCTGTGTATTCCTTCCATTCTTGAGGATCATTCTGGCGAGCGGATATGACAACCCCCACTTTTAGCCGCTTTAACATAGCAAATAACTCGTCGGTGATTCCAAGTTGTTTTTTCAACGGAGGATTCTCTTCGAGCTCTTTAATTTTCTCCATTAGAGCATCTTCGAGAGCATGCTTGTACCTAATGGCGGCCAATCTTGAGACAGTAACAACCTGTGCCTTAAATCCATTTGGAAAGATTGTTTTGAGGTAATGGTCAATCATATCCTTGGCCTTGTCTCTGATAACATCCTCGTCTTCCAGATATGCTTGCCAAGTGTACTTTCCAAGAATAAGCTTCTTTTTCTCTACCTCTACAGCTCCAAACACATCCTCAAATCGCTTATTCATGGCCTCTTCGTCTGAGATCTCTGCCTTGTGGGCACGACCCTCATAAAGAATTTCAACAGTTACGCCATCCTTCACTGACTGGCTTATGGTGTATTTGTCAATGTATTCACCAAACCACACTTCCGTTTTGTCGATTGGGGTCCCGGTAAATGCTATCTTGGTCGCATTGGGAAGGGCCTTCCTCATGTTAGCCCCCAACAGTTTGTACTGGCTTCTGTGTGCCTCGTCAACCATTATGAGAATCTTATCTGAGGTATTTAAGACTGGAAACTCCCTCTCCAGGTCACGCTCTTGGAATTTGTGGACTATTGCCATTACAATATCAGGAGTGTTTGTTCTAAGTAACTCCTTCAGATGATCCACTCCTTGTGCAACCCGGACAGTGTATCCTACTCCCTTGGCCGTTTCCTTAAGCTGTTTTTCTAGGTTCCTCCGATCTGTTATTAACACAACCTTGAATGTTGTGAGCTCGGGATCATGATTGAGAGCTCTTATCGTAAACATCATGGTTAGGGACTTGCCGCTGCCCTGAGTATGCCAAACGATACCACCCCTTTTCTCCGGGCTTTCATATGACTTTAGACGTTTAATAATCTTCTGAACAGTTCTGAATTGCTGGTACCTTGGGACTATTTTAATGAAACCTTTTGGAGTTTCCATAAATACCGTGAAGGTATGAAGTATCTCAAGTAAGTTTTCCTTTGAGAGCATTCCCCGAATTAGTAATTCCTGGCTGTAAATATGTTCATTTCCTAAGAGGGCCTGGATATCCTCAACAGTGTAAGGATATGGATCCTTCCATTCTACAAAGTGCACTTTGTCGGAGGTTATCGTCCCATACTTGGCAACCCGCCTGAACGTTGCGATCTGGAAAAGATTGTACCAGAACAGTTTTTCGTTGCCTTCCTTTGCTCCCCGTCTGTTTGAGTACCTCATAAGTTGTTTTATTGCCTCGTCGAGGGGGTCTGCTATCGTTGGAGATTTACATTCAACTACAACAAGGGGCAGACCGTTTACAAAGAGAACGATGTCTGGTATTATGTGACCCTCCGTTCCAGGAATATTGACCTTAAACTGAGAAATCGCAATGAAGGAATTGTTCTCGGGATTTTCAAAGTCTATGTATCTGACTGTTGGGCTTTTTTCTCCCGTTTTTCTGTTTTCTGAGACAGAAATTCCTTCTAACAAGAGGTTATGAATTTCCATATTCGCCTCGATCAGCGACCTTGAGGGCGGGTTTTGTATCCTAATTATGGCCTCTTCAACTTGGTCATCTTCCAGCCAGGGATTGATTCGCCTAAGCGCTTCCTTTAACTCGTCCTCGAGGACTACCTCTCTGAAGCTCTTTCTTAGCTGGACTTCATCTCCATACTCCGGTTCAAATCCACGTTTGAAGCCTTTGATCTCCTTAACAAGGGGGTTGAGCTTATTGCCCCTGTACACCTTCCACCCAAGACGTCTGAGATGTTCAAGGAATGGATTCTCGACGTAGTGCTCTTCGTCGAGACGACGATAGTTCATGTAACTTCACCCTCCAACAGTGGAGTTGCTCGTACCTTACCACTTAAGAGATCATTCATTAGTCCACGCTTGAGCCTCTTAAGTTTTTCTAACTCCCTGCGTTCTTTGTCGAGGATATTGTCCACCTGAGACAGGACTTGAGCAATGCGGCGCTGTTCTGGAAGGGGTGGCATGGCAACTTGAATAATCTCGTCAAATACATATGTAGGAATTCTCTGGCGTCCAGAAGTTCCTTCCATTAACGTTACAGCCCTGTTGTGAACATAATCACTTGTTAGGAGATAAAACAGGAATTCTTTGTCAACTCCCTCTTTGGCTCTAAACACTATGAATTCTGTGGAGCCAATACCAATTTCAATATCCTCAGGGACTAATAGAGCTTTTCCATTCTCTGCACTTGGGGTTATCCGGGCTAAAAGAATGTCGCCACCTTTAAATTTGGAGCCTGCCTCTGAGCCCTTCCTGTAAGACAGGTATTTGTACATTTTTCCACGAATAGGAACAGCATCCATTTCAATGAAGGGGTAAACTTGGTTCGGGTCGATAGGGGTTTTTGGATTGATATCTGAAAAGTCTGAAACATAACCTACATTCCACTCCTTCGGGATCCTCCCAACAGGTGAGTCCTTGAACTCATGGGTCTCCTCGCTCCTGATGTGGCCGTTCTCGTCTATGCCCCTGGTGAGCAAGTCCTGTGAGAGGCCCCTCTTTATGCGCTCGTACTTCTCTATTATCCTTTCAGTCTTTTCGATAAGGGAATCGACCTTCAAGAGGATCTCGGCGATTTTGCGCTGTTCTGGGAGTGGAGGCTTTAGGATAGTGAGATTTTCAAGAGCTTCTTTTTTTAATTCTTGAAATGTACTGCCACCACTGTATTTCTCAAGTTGGGGGCGAATCCACTTTAAGTAATAAGCAAAAAATTCAGTAGCAACATCACTTTCTTTAGGTACTAGCCCTTTGCATCCTTGATTGAATGTTGACTCTACCAGAGTCAACCCAACATACCCAACAGGGGCCCTTGTGGATACTATTATCGAATCGCGGGGAATTACTCTTAAGCCTGCTTCTTTTACGGCTCGGATTGTTATTTTTCGCTCACTCTCAGGGAGATAAATAGTCTCTGCTATTTTGCTTAAATCAACAGGAGTGTACCAGTTCACAGTTCCCTTTTCCCAGTATTCCCTGACACCAGTTGGTGGCGTAGTTCCGGTCTCTACATGAAAAAGGTCTTTTACCAAAGCCTTTACCCACCCCTCAGGGAGCTCACTCATAGTAACCAAGCCTCCTGAGAGTCTCTTCAAGCTCCGCTCTCTCCTCTTCACGTTCGGCTTGAAGTTCGACTAAGGGCTTGTGGTATTTGTCCCAGAGTTTCTCGAGGAGCCCTATGAGCTCTCTCTTCTCCCGCTCAAGGTACTGTTCCAAGTACTCCCTCATCACGTTGTAGAACTTCTCGAGGATTAGCTCCTTGGCCTCTTCGTCTGTCATACTCTCGCGCTTTTCGTGGATTTTACCCGGCTTCTCAAGAATCTCCTCATTTGTTTCCCTGTCAGTGCGGTACACCCCACGTAGTGCTTTGATTTTTTTGTTAAGTTCTCTCTTTGTCCTGTTAAGCTCCTTGTTCTTCTCGTCAATTGCCCTCATGAGTTTCTTTAGTTCTTTTATCTCCTCGATTGCGCTCTTGCTCGTCAGCTGGTACTTGCTCAGGTCCTTTATCTGCTCCTTGAGGTAATTGATAACCCTGTTAGCACTCTTTTTGCCTTGCTCCTCCTCGTCCCAATCTTCGACTTGCTCAAAGAGCTCGTCAAGCTCTGCCTTCAGCTGGGCAACCTTGACCTCGAGTTCCTCAATTTCTCTACGTTCGTTGGAGAAAAACTTCTTCTCTATGAGCTCATCGTCAATTAAGCCCGTAATGCCATTCTCAACACTCCAGCCAAGGGAGATTAATGTCTTGAAGTCATACCTCAGTTCGTCCCACCAGTTGACAAAGACGCCGATGGCCTTGAACTCATCAAGAACGCCCAAGGGCAGAAATGTTGATTTGAACGACTCAAGGGCGTCCTCTCTGAAGGCCCAGAGGCTGCTGTTACTTGGCATGTTCTCAATTTTTGGTTTTATCTGGGACCACCATAGATCTAGGGTCGTGAAATAGGAGTTGAGTGTTCTCTTAACGTTTTCATCTTTCTCGACTATTTCCCGTATCTTTCTCTTGTCAATGTCGTCTTTGAATTTGAAATATCCTTCAATGTATGGGTCAAAAAGCTGGGACGCATCAAAACCGAACTTATTAAACAGTTCCTGATACCGCTCAACCTCCGACACTGGGACACCGCCAATGAGATGGGCCCTCACGTCCTCTGGCTCAGGATCTGGTGTCGCATCAACGTAGCGTCTTATGTTGAGGTTGAAGTCGTTTTTCTCAATCTCCTCTACACTCACTATTCTTGAATACTTTGGTATCTCTAGCTTCTTTTCGTACACCGTGACTATTTTCTCTATGTCTTCTGGTCTGAGGTAGTTTTGGTTTTTGCCCTCCCCGTATTCTCGTTCTGCGTTTATGAAGAGAATTTTTCCTCTCATCTCGGGCGGTTTGTTTTTGTTTATCACGACAATGCAGGCGGGAATTCCAGTATTGTAAAACAACTTGTTTGGAAGGCCGATTATCGCTTCGATTAGGTCGTCTTTGACTATTCCCTCTCTGATGACTTTCTCAGGCCCTCCACGGAAGAGAATGCCATTTGGCATGACTGTAGCCAGGATACCATCCTTTTTGAGACTTGAAATCATGTGCTGAAGGAACATTAAGTCAGCCCTCTTCTTCCCTTTCGGTATTATCCCATACTTGAATCTCTGGGGGAAGTTAACTTCTTCTCCCGGACTGGGCATTGAGAATGGTGGGTTTGCGAGTATCCTGTCAAACTGTTTTATGTACCCGTTTTCCGTGAATCTCGGGTTTACTAGAGTATCATCATTCTCAATGTTTGCGTCTTTGATTCCATGTAAGATCATGTTCATTTTGCATATTGACCAGGTTACCCCATTAATCTCCTGTCCATAAAGGGAGAGGTTCTTTGGATTCTGCCCCTGTTCTTCTACGTAGTGGTAGGCTTCAATAAGGAAACCTCCCGAACCGACTGTTGGGTCATACACAGTCATGCCTTCCTGAGGCTTGACCAGTCTGACCATGAGTCTCTTAACATGATTGGGGGTGTAAAACTCTCCGCCTTTTTTGCCTGCTGAATCTGCGAACTCTTTCAGGAGATATTCATAAGCAGCCCCAAGCAGATCGGGGAATTCAAAGTTTTCGGGGAGTAATTTGTACTTGTTAAAGTGATGTATTAGGTCAATAAGCTGTTGGTCTTTTAACTTGGTTTTTCCTTTTGTGGCGTTGAAGTCAATGTATCTTAAAACTCCGTCCAACTCTGGATTAGCTTCTTCGAGAGCCATTAATGCCCGGTTTAGTTTGTTTCCAACGTCCTCCTTGAAGCTTAGAATGGTTTCCCACCTTGCCTCGGGGGGTACGAAGAATGTATCTCCATACACACTTGGATCTTCCAGCAGTTCTTCTATTTGATCCTTGCTTAGTCCCATTTTTTCGTATTGTTTTCTAAGCTCGTCTCTTTTCTTCTCGAATACATCAGAGAGATACTTCAGGAATAACATGCCAAAGATGTACTCTTTGTACTCTGAGGGGTCCATCCTGCCCCTCAGGATATCTGCGGCCTTAAAGAGGTGAGTTTCGAGTTGTTTAAGGGTAATCTTCTGTGTTTTCATAGAGACACCTCCACGACTTCACCCACGTTGAGTTCACCATTTCCGACAAGATATTCAAACTTTACGTAGGGGGTGATATCCATGAACTCGAATTCTCTTTTAATTATCTCCGCTGTATCGTCTTCAAATGCAACAAAAATAACTCTAATTCCCCTCGCACGGGCTTTCCTTGCAAGGGGTAGGTAGTCTTTATCCCCGGATACTATTATCAAGACGTCTATTGGATTATGGTCAAGAGCATCCATAGCATCAACCATGAGGTACCCATCAGTTAAAGATTTGCCTCCGTACTCTTCGGTTGGTCTCAGATCAAAGCCCAAATGTAGAAGGTTGTTTGCCCCTTTAGGATGAAGTCCATATGTGGTCATGTAAAGCTTCTTCATTGTTAGCTCAACTCCCTGTGTTTCAAAAGTAAAGAAGAGATCTTCCCATTCGATGTCTTCATCGGGGTGTATCTTCTTGGAATTCTTGAAGTGCATACAGATATTGTCTCCATCAACAAACATTGCCCCATTCATAGGGCATCACCTCCTTTCCATCATTTCTAATAGATGTTATGACTTACTACTATTTAAATCTTTCGATGTTATCTGTTACATCTATTGTTTTATGTTCACCTTAACTCTGCCGGTGATCAGCTGGTTAAGGACATGCAAGCGAAGGTCATTTAGCAGTCTAGTTTTTGTGATCTTCAGTCTTTGCAGCTCATCTAGCTTAACAACGCTCGAAACCACGTTTCTCTGGATGTCCATTGGGGGTAGTGGAAACTGGAAGTTTGAAAGATCTCTCCATGACATCCGAGGAAGAACACTACCCGAGGACAGCCTTTCCGCATAATCCAGAAACTCACTTGAGTGTAGAATCATGACAAGATATTCAGGGAGTATCTTGTTTTTGTTGACAGAAATAACGAATATGTCCGCAGTGGCAGAGCCCTCAAATGTTGAAACAACTACTCTGTCTAATTGGGGGTTTTGTCTGACATAGAGGATTTCCCCTGATGTAAATATTGTCTTTGCTTTTGTCTTTTTATCTATTTTGCCAATGTCTTCAGCCTTGAGATAAATAGTACCGGGAGGCACTTGTGCTGCGCTGATAGTGCGGGAGGAGGCCTCCCTAGAATTCTGAGGAGGCCTCTTAACTAGAGTTGCAACATTCCCCACTTTGACTTTTGGATAATTCTTTTGGAGTCTTGTATCAATAATGGCTTTTTTGAGCTTACCCAATAGATTAGCTGTTTGCTCTCCGGTCTTAAGAGCTTCGTCAAAAACCTGAAAAATTTTGACCATGGCTTTTTGTTCCTCAATAGGTGGGATTATGATATCTAGACTTGCCAATCTTCTTGCAGAGATCCTCGGAACACTGGATCCTGAAGGAAGTATGATATCAGGACCTAAAAATTCGAGAAAAAGTTTAAGATACTCAGCTGATACTATGTTCTCTTTTGGGACAATGTAAAGAAAGCCTGAAGGTATCCAAATTGGAGCTTTAACAACTTGGGGCGAAAAAGGTCGTGGAAAGTTCCCCATGACAATTACTTTCCCAGACTTGACCATCGGCTTGGTTGTGAATCCAAGCAGAGACTTTCCATAAACTGGGATGTCACCGCCATTATGGGTAGGAGGTTTTCTTCCAGAGCCCACTTTGGCCACTTCTGACAGTTTTACAATCTTCCAGTCGTGGGGAATCGTAACCTTAAGACCATTGAGATTAACGCTAACGGTTTCCGTTTCTTTGAAAAATTTGAAGGAAATCATTTATTCTCCGCCTCCAGAATCTTTTCAGCGAGCGTAATGGCATCCTTGGTTAGCTTCTCCTCTTTTTGCAGTATTCCTTTTAGAGTAGACAGAACCTCTTCCACATTGATTTTGGGGGATTCCCTTTTGAACACATAGAGTTGGGGGCTTAAATTGTAATCATTATCTGCAATTTCGTCTAATGAGACTATTCTTGAGAATCCTTCAATTTCTTTATGGGATGTGTATGTTGAAACTATTTTATCAATAGTTTCTTGTTTTAACTGAATTAGTCTGCGCCCAATTTCCTCTATCCCTTCAGTTACATTTATCATGAGGACTTTTCTGTGTAGGGATTCATCTTTTTCTTTGTTTATTATTAAAACAACCGGAGAAATGCTTACCCATGGCATAAGCTTGGGTGGAAGCTGAATAACAGCCTCGAGAATATCCATTGAGAGGAGAGTTTTTCTTATTTCTCTTTCTGCTCCAGGTCTTGAAAGGGCTCCAGGAGGAAGGGTTATCACAGCCTTTCTTTTGGAGTAAAATGCTGCCAGTTGAACCCAAAGCCAGTCAGCGGATCTCCATGAGGGCAAATTATCTCTGTCAAGGAGGTAAGGGAGATTCCTCCCTTTTGCCGCTACTTCCCCACTAACTACCACATTCCAAGGCGGGTCTACAACTACATAGTCAGCTTTTGTGAGCCCAAAGTTTTCAAGTATTTCTTCAATTGGATCCCCAATAAGGCTGTCACCAATTTTTAAAGTGCAATTTGAAATCCCACTGATTAGCGCATTCATTGCAGCTAGAGTAACTGCCCATCCGTTAAGGTCAACCCCAATGAGAGATAATGTTTCTGAAGAACTTGAATGGAGAGCTGTCTCAACCAGCAATGAACCTGTTCCCACAGCCGGGTCGAGGATTACAGAGCCATTTTGGACATGCAAAAGACTTGATATTAGAGTTCTAAGAATTTTGGGAGTTAAAAACGTTCCCCGATATTTGTTGCTCCCCTTTGCAATGGATACATTGTCTAAGAACTCTCTGTAAAGTCTTCCAATTTCATCTGGCGAATAAAAGCTTAAATCATAAAGACTAAGAATCTCAATGATTTGGGCGAGTTTTTGCTGATCTAGTTGCATGATAATCCGTGATACTTTCGCTAATGCATTAAGGCCTTTGTCCAGGTTTAATTCTGCAATTCTTTCAAATGCATGGCTCAATTGTGCCTTGAGATCCTGAGACGATACTACGGAGTCCCAGACAAGTAGCTCATTGGATTCAGGATCGTACAATTTTAAAACTTGCTCATTGGCAATTGAGTAAAGTTTGCGTCTGTCTGTAACACTAGTTTTGTACTTGTCAACAATGGCACTAAACCGATCGCTCATGGTCTTGTAGAATAACATAGAAAGTAGAAGTATCTCCGCATAATCTAGCTCAAGTGATATTCTTAAATGATCATAGAGGAAGATCAGAATTTCGTTTAAGTTTTCAGACTCGAATTCTGGAAAAGCCAACTGGTAGATTTTTCTTCGGGAGTCATAAGGATCACTTCCAATTTCCTTTATCAGGCCAGTATTCGAAAGTATGGCCACTAGTTCCCCAACGTTTTTAATCAGGAACTCCTCGTTTCCAGTTTGCTTAAATTTCTCTTCAAAGAAATTCTCGAGGTCTTTTATTGTAAACTGCTTTTTACCAAACTCCAGTTTAATTAAAAAGTATCTACGGCGAGCCCATGGAGGAAGCTTCTTTAACAGGGAAAATTCTGATGTCTGTTTATTCTTCATATTTATCACCATGTCTACACTTAGTGTAAGGGTTTAAAAAGTTTTCTACACAACACAACTAACATCTATTAGCAGATGATTGTAATAACATGGAGACAATACTTTTAGTGACCACCTAAAGAAGCAGGCCAGTCTTGTTTTAAATGGGCCCTATTGGCTCCTGTCTTTGACTTTTTTCAATGGCAATTTGACGAGACATGGATTGGCATTTGCTCAATAAGCCAGTGGAATAGAGGACACTAGTAATTTCAAGTTTGCTAGAACGCATTAAGGAAGGGATTTAGCTGAATTTAAGTTCCGCTGAACTTTATCACAATAAGGGGACACATTTGTTAAAGAGGCTACGTCAGATCATGGATCATCATATCAATAGAGGTTCAAGCAACGTTAAACGGGGGAAACCTTCTCTTAGCATGTATTACGCGGCATATTTGTTTAAAAAACCCATAAAAGACCTAACTCCAGAGGATATTTACAGAGCAGAAAGGGTTTTGATCCCACTGGTTTTAAAGTACTACCTAAACCCTACCCTCAACTGGAAGAAAAAAGTAGACTGCTTACTCCAAGAATTACAAGAGTTTTACATTTACCATTGTAAGCGCAAGAAAAGATGGTCTTTCAAGAATCCCAAACAACCCTTGGATGAAGAGGCAACAATGAGTAACTTAACGCGGTTTTTAAAAGGAGAATACGACATTCATGATGTATTGCAATGGTGCAGTAGCCCAGTTCCTAGATCACGGTATGCGTTTATTCGGCTTCTCAAAAAAACCAACGAGGATGATATTAAAGAACTCCTTAAAAGTGGGGAGATAACTGAGGAGCAGCTAGTGGAGGTTTGTGGGAGGCGAGGCTCTAAATTCATACCAGCAGTAAGGGCTGCCATCTACAGAGTGCTGGGTTCTCAGGAGGGAGAGAGAAAAATTAGAAAAAAACGTAAACGGTACAAGCCCAAGCAGGGAGGACTTGGAAATTCTGTAGCTGATGCATATTTTGAAATTTCCGGGATTCAGCCTAGTAATTACATTAAAAAACAAAATATTATCCATGAGTTTAAATTACAACTGATCAAGATATGGTTTACAAGTGAGAACAGAGAAGAGCGAGAGTGGAAACTAAATATGGCGTTCCCCGGGCTCCTTAAACTAGTTTCATACACCACCGTTTGGTACTTTATCCGAGAACAGGTGGATGAGTATCTGTTGTACAAAGCATTATCCCCTGAGGAATTGGAGAGATATCTGAAGAATAACCGGTTTCGACTTGGAGGCAAACTGTATGAGAAGCTTCTAAAAGCCCTTTACATGTATGGACAGGGTTAAATAATACTCGTGCAAGGGGGCTATTGTTGTTTTTTTCGTTATTACGCAAGAATAATTGCAATGACAGGCAAATTTTTGGAGGATTAATTTCAAGATTCTAAATATCCATGCACGACAAAAGCATGTCCCTCCTTGTAATTGGAGATAAGGCATAATTAACTTTGATCTAGCGATAACAAACTAAAGCTCTTCTGAATAGAGCAATTAAAGGATTCCAACAGAGCCGATTAAACCATAATCTGCAGGGGGTACCAAAAAAGAAAGATAGTTAGTGTTACTTTGGGGAGGATCTTGGGGATGTTTCTTGAAGTTTTCGAGTTAATGTTGATGTTAACTCGAAAACTTGAGATTAACCCTTCTGGAGTTTGAGTGTCACGTTCTAGATTTATTTAAGATGAGTACCTTTAGCCAACAAGTGCGTAGACAGAGGATATTAACACTTTCTTTGTTTTTTCAGCTCCGAGTTAAAAACACTCTCAGTCAAACAGAGGATACTAAAAACTGTATTTTTATTAGAAAAAACTGCTACCTATGCTACCTCGCTACCACCAGTTTTTTTAGTTTTTAGCGCTACCTCCGCTACCAGTGCTACCTTGTTATCATGATATTAACGTTTTATTATGGATGCATGCACTATGCAGGGTAGCGGCGGGTTTGCTGGTAGCGGTTTGTGACTCCAGTCTCTTCGCTCGGACTTGGTACTCGGATTCTCTTCCTGTATTCTCTCCAGCCATACCCCGTTAGAATTCCCTTCAGTAACATAACAACTGAAAAAAAGAAAGGGAGATCATCCCCCTGCTGGGATAGTTATTGTCTCCACGTTTAGTTCATCTTCAGGTTCGTCACTCTCAAGTTCATCTTCTACCTGTAAAAACTCTAGAAGCTTGTACAGGTTAATTGCCACGACTTTTGTGTTCTTCTTGCTAACTCGTCTAACTCCATAGCTCCCTCCAATTAATGTGGCAAGACTTTTCATTGATAGCTCACCAACATGTTTTCTGAGAGGTTCTTGGATTTCTCTTGTGATAATGACATCCCCATTTCTCTCTTTTAACCAGGGAATGGCTTCTTTTTCAATGACCTTTATGAGGCGGTACATGAAGTTATTGTGCTCTACCCCCTTGTCCGGAAACATTCTGTATGCGTTATTTACTTCTTCAATTATCATCGTTCTGATGCGGCTCATAAGGTTATCCTCGTAATCTACCAGTGTCCTACTGTCAGCAAAGAGATTTAACCATTTAGGTTCTTCTTGTCCGCTGAGGGTGTAGATCTCTCTTAATAATTCTGTAGCTATTTCGGGCCAGTTGTTTGGTGTAAATTCAATGTCTCCTTTATTCTTGACGAGAAACAATATTGCATCTCCAATGACTCTTAGTTTTTTCATTGCCTCTTTTTTGATCCTTTCAAATTTTTCTGCCTCCTCTCTAGTTTTTCGTTCCTGAATTTCAAAATAGAGCACGTGAAACCTTCTTAACAGTGCATCATCGGTTGGCAGTAGTTTATTCGATGTAAATATTACAGGGGATAATGCTTTGGATGTAACGTACACTCCTTGGACATAGCGTCCTCTTGCAATTGTTGATGTTACTGAGTTCTTAATCAGCTCTGTCGTGTCATCTCTGCCAAACATCTCTCCAGGTTCACTTATTATCACTGGGAATGTAGTTTCCTCGATGATTTTTGTAAACCTAGCTGGTGTCGCCGCTGATGCACCACTTTTCTCCTCAATTACTACTTGGTCCCCCCATATGCTAGTTGCTAAAAGCGCTATTGTTGATTTTCCGGTTCCTGCTGCCCCAACTAAGAAGAGCCAAGGTAACCATCCCCTTTTTTGTTTTTGCATGAATGCAAAGGGAGCTACCGTGCTCCATTTCAGCACTGTCACGAATTTCTCCTGTTCAGTTCCATACCACCTTGTCACGATTTCATCTAATATTTCTAGTGCTTCCCTTAGTTCATCTACGGATTTCCTCTGGCAGTTTTATCTTTGTGTAGTGCATTTCTCCCTGGTACCAAAAGACTCCCATCTTTGAAAACTCAGTTTTGGTCTCCACGAGTCCACTTAGGATCATATTGTTAAGAATTGCATTCAATGCATCCTCAGCAATGCGGTTTTTAACGATGTAGCCATTTCTTTTTAGTACCGAAAGGATGTCTCGTCTCTCAACACCTTGTAAGGTCAGGGGTACTGGGCTTAGGTTCGACTCAAAAACAATATCCAAGTTTTCTGTGCCGGAAATTGGATCAATGTAACGTATTGCCTTAGTTGGAACTGCCTCAATAATGCGTCCCTTTTTTAAGAATGTCTTTTTACTTCCACTCTTATCTTTGAACTGCCCCTTCCCTATGTATTTTTCAGCAAGGTCCGCATAATACACTAATCCTTCACTTTCGTTCTCATCTACAAATATCATGCCCGAACTTGTGCTTGGGACACCAATGAGCTCTTCGAGACGTTTCATTATGCTAATAACTTGTTCCTCATCCTCCAGCGCCCCTTCTAGGAACTCTACTAAATATTTTTTGCCTGCGACGTTTATTCCACATCTCCACTTTTCGTAGCTCCTAGTTACCACGTCAAGTCTATTCCTAAATTCTGGCGTCTCATAATCTGGATCATCTCCTTTTTGAGCCAGAAATGTTGCAACTTTTAATGCATCTTCCATGCTGATTCCGGCCTTTGCAAGCCATCCTGAGAGGGAGTAAACGATGTTGTTTCTAAACCCTTCCTTGTATGCGGGAGCAAGTACATTTGCAATTTCAAGCATATCTGCTTCCGTTAGCCCATTTTTCTTCTGTGACTTGTTGAATGATGCGTTTTTACTAGTTTTCAAGATTTCTGTTGGGAGTTTATCTTCTGGAAAGAGGACTCTCTTGATTTTTAACATAGTTTCAATGGAGACTTTTTTGATATCGATCCATTCCCCTTCCAGTTCATATTTCTGACCAGATGGATGGACAGATGGTGGCGCAACCACATATTTTCCCTCAGACTGAAAATCAACATGCCATTTCTCGCTCCGTTTTGAAGGGAATAATTCCCTGAACGTCTTCTCATCTGAATCGACTCTTAAATACACATGCCTTCCCCTGTTAGTTATTACTGTTCTTGTACCAAGAATGATGTTTTTCAGGTCTTCATCAATAGTATTCAGGAATTCATAATACTTGTCTTCTTCATCAAAGTCCATTACAATGAGGTTCCCCGAGACAACGCCACATATGATTGCAATATTTTTAGGTTCGGACTTCTTGAACCATTTCTCGAGTTTTATTGCAGGGGGACGCTTTTTTTGATACTGCCTCCATTTAATTGCGGCTTCTTTCGTTTTGAACTTGAGTGGAATCACTGCAAGTCCCTCCTTGTGATATTGGATGGCATACATCAAAGGTTCGTTGTAGTATTTGCTTAGTTCCTTGCTCATGCGCTCACCACCAGCTTGTTTTTTGTGTTTGTTGTTCTGGCATTGGAGTCGCACTCCTGCTCTTCTTCTGTAGCAAGGAAACTCATGAGGTCAAAAGTTGGATAATAGCTGTCCACGTACTTTCCTCTCTCAAATAGCTCGTCAAAGTGTTCTTCGAGAATTTTCCTTAATGCTCTGGCACTTCTCCTGTTACTAAGTTTCAGAGCCTCAATGTACAGCAAAGCTGTTACTGCACTCTTAGATGTGGCTTCATCTAAGTGTCTTACATACTCAGCAAGAAGCTCCAGCCATTCTTCCTTGGTAAGGCCTACTGCAGTAAGAAGACTGTAAAGGTTACGGTTGGAGGGGCAGTAATGTTTATTAATACAGGAGGTGTTTAAATTAACATGGGGATACATCTATCTCACCTCTCTGTCCTTTTTAGTTTTATGAATATTAAATTTTGATTTCAAACACCTCCTGAATTACAGGACTGAGCTTCTTGTCTAGGTCTCCAAAAACTCGGAAATACTCGCTCTGTATGTTAAAGAACACTTTTTTGTTCCTGAGGACGGATACGTAGTATTCAATGTCAACTCCGACCCTTCTCCCGAGCAGGTAATTTTTCACTCGGAAATCCATTCTATTTGCTTCTGCATAATTATCCCAGAATTTTCTGAACTTCCTTACTGTTATTATTGAACTTTCCGCTGAGTAGCGTCTGCCATTTATGCTGATGTACCCAGTTTCTATGTTTAATGTGCTAGGATTGAATGCATAGCTAATCTTTTTGTCTAAGTACTGTGAGCTTATCAAGTAATTTTCAGGATACAAGCGGTATTTCCTTATGTAACTCTGCAATGAGGCTTTCAGGAAGGGATGAAGCGGGAAAATAGTAGTTCTATGTTTGATATCGTCTTCTGACAGTTTGTTTCTTGTTATGAACATGTAGTCTTCTTCAAACTCCACGTCCCTAACGAGAAGATCTGACAGTTCAGTACTCCTCGCCCCAGTGAAGATAAGTAATGCCGTTGCAATGCGTACTTCATCAAAGGTTCTCTGGGTCATTCTAGCTTCTTTTGCCGAGATCTTTGTCTTGAGGATGCGTAGGTATGTTAGAGCGTCCAAGATATCGTTTAATGTCACGGATTTGAGATTTTCGTACTCTCTGTACTTATCCAGAAGGAGTTTTCGTTTTTCTACTGTGTTCCTCCTGCGCCTTGTTGGATAAAGATGCTTTCCTTTTATGTACCTCTTTTCGGAGAACACCTTAGAGACATTGATGTAGTCACTGAGTTCTCCTCCTTTTTTCATTTCTAGCATCTCGTCTAATGCTTGTTTTAAATAGAAGGAGTACACTTGGAAAGTGTGCCTTTTTACTCGGAGGGAGAGATCTTGTAAGTAGGAGATAATGTCCTTCTCACTAATTAGCACGTATGGAGTTAGGTTTGTGTTAATGCCTCTTTTAGTGTGGCCCTCATAATAGATCTCACCATCTTGCTTCTTTTTGTTTAGTATGTATGTGGCGAAGGAATTTAAAGCAGTCATGAGGTTTCTGTACATTCCATAGGAGTATCGCCCGTTTTCGTATGCCTCTACAAGTAGCCGCTTGTAGTTATCCAAATCACGCGTAGTTAGTTTGAAGGCATTTTCTACAATACTACTACCGTCGGGTGTTAATGCTTTCTCAAAAATTTTCATCCGGTTCTCCCTCATTTTTTCGTCCCCCCATGGGTTTTATCTTCCTTGTTATTATTTTCTATGATATCATCCCTTAAATACCTTCTTGTAAAAATACATGTTAAAATGTTGCCCAGTACTATTAGAATATCCACATAAATATTGATATTTTTCCGAATAAAAGAGAATTAAGGATTTTATCTTCCATGACACTCATCACGGGCGGGTTTCCAATCTGCATTCTCAAACCTGTTTTTCGGCTAACGGGCATTTTCGGCGGAGTGGGTATCATCGGTTAAATGGACCCTACTACCCCCACTCCCCTAGAAGTGGTGGAAAAAAGAGGGTTAATAAGCTTTCCTCAAATCTTGGAAGCACAGATCAATCCTCGATACCTCTTTCGGTTATCCTGAACATCGCCTCGTTTTCGGGTAAGTGCGGCGACTTTATCAAACGAGCCACCACCCTGTTTGAGTTTCCACTCCCCTTTTTACGCAGATACAGTCTAAACGTCGAGGTCGCTTCAAGAAGATGGCCACCCCACGGTCGTCCCATTGAGGCATCGTTGGTAATCAGCACCGCCACCCTGTAAAGTTCTGAGATACGATGAAGGTTCGATAAATGCTCTGCCAGCCGCTGCTGTCTTTCGGCCAGGACTCTTCTGCCCACGTACTCCCTCCGAAAGTGCGCTGGAATTGAATCAACGACCAATAACCTGACAGGCCTATCTGATTTGGCATTCTCACGGATCAAGTCCTCTGCCCTCTCAATAAGAAGCAACTGATGGTTACTGTTGAAAGCCCTGCCGATGTAGATATGCCCAAGAACTTCCTCCGGGTCAAGGCCACGGTTTTCTGCAATCTGCCGTATACGGTGTGGATTAAAGGTGTTCTCGGTGTCTATCCATATGACCGAACCGCGAAGACCCCCTTCGTCCTTGGGGAGCTGGACCATCACCGCAAGAGCGTGGGCAAGTTGAGTCCGGCCACTTCTGTGCCCGCCAAAAACCTCAGTTATTGATTCCGTCCATATTCCACCCCCAAGAATCGAATCCAAACTATTGCTGCCTGTTGAGATTTTGTCAACCGATTGGAGCTTCTTCATATATTCCTCAGCGCTTATAAAAATATCAACGAAGGCAATTTTTCTGGCGGCCCGGATTATCTTGAGCGCTGTACCTTCACTTATTCCCGCAATCCCCTTGAGTTCCATCGGAGAAGCAACGGCTATGGCCCCGATGCTATCATAGCCTGCCTCACGAAGCTTTTGGGCAGTAACAGAGTCTATCCCAGGCAGCTCATCAATACCGTTTCTTTGGTCTGTCTCCATCATATCCGGCACCTCCTTTGTGACCTCACTAAAGAATATACCTTCCCAAATCATTAAAAAATTATGCCCCCATGAAATAGTATTACTTAAGCTACGGACTTTTGATCAATGAAAACCATTGCATCGTAATGGAGACACTAGAATTTTATGCCCAAAAACTGTATCATGACATCGGTGAGTATGATGCGCATCGTTCCCCTCGCCTCTGAGAGCCTCGGTGTAAGGAGCCTGGCAACGTTCGTGGAAGCCGGAGGAATAAAAATTCTCATCGACCCCGGTGTCGCCCTCGGGCCGAAGCGCTACGGCCTTCCGCCTGCAAAGGCCGAGATAGAGGCACTCCATAGGATGCGCCGCAAGCTTCAGGGTTATGCCCGGAGGGCGGATGTGATCACCATCTCCCACTACCACTACGACCACCACACCCCCTTCTTTGAGGGCCTCTACGAGAGCTCAAGCGAGGAGTACGCGAGGGAAATCTACTCCGGAAAGCTCCTCCTCATAAAGCACCCGAGGGAGAACATCAACTTCAGTCAGAAAAAGAGGGCCTGGGCCTTCATGAAGAACGCCGAACCGATAGCTGAAACGATAGAATTCGCCGACGGAAGGAGCTTCGACCTCGGCGGCGTTGAGTTGGAGTTCTCTCCAGCCGTCCCCCACGGAAGCGAAGGTTCCAGGCTCGGCTTCGTTGTGATGACGCTCATAGATGACAGCTCTAGGAGAGTAATCCACGCGAGCGATATTCAGTTGCTCAACAAAAAAGCTGTAGAGTGGATAATCGAGAAGGCCCCAGACCTGCTCATAACTGGGGGACCGCCGACATACCTAGGTAAGCGCGCTGAGGGAAGCTGGGAGACGGGGGTTAAAAACCTCAACGAGATAATCCGTGAGACGAACGCGGAAATAATCCTCGACCACCACATCATCAGGGATAAGAACTATCCGAGGTTCTTCGACGAGCTCGAGGATAGACCAAAGACCTTCGCGGGCTACCTGAAGGTTGAAGACCGACCGCTGGAGGCCTACAGGAGGGAGCTTCACAAAAGGGAGATGGGCGAGGAGGTGGAGCTTCCGTTCAGTTTCTGACTCATTGCAGCCTCTCAGCCGGCACCATCGTCTGGAACATTCTCTGGGAGAATCCCGGGGCCAGTTCTTCAAGAGAACCGTGTTTTCTATCAGGCTCTCTCTGTCCACTATGCCCTCTGTCAGAATCACGTAGTCGCTGACACTGATTATCCATGAGTGGAGCTCTTTAGGTATGGTGTCCCTGTTGACTATGAAGATTGCCCAGTGGTCGTAGCCCTCCTTCAGGAGCCTTTCTGACCGGATGAGGTACTGGAGCATCATGTTCTTCAGGAACTTTCCCCCGAACAGCTCATAAAGGCCGTCGAGTGTTGCTATTGCCCCGACGACGGTTCTGTCCTTTATGCTGTATTTCTCCTGTATCTCGTCCATCACCTTCTCGATCCGGGATTATGAGGGTTCTATCCACAGTCTCGATTGAGTACACGAAGTCAAGTCCAGTCTGCTCGTTGAACATATCGATAACCGCCAGCCGCCCGTTCCTCCCGGCCTCAACGATGTCGAATCCAGCCGACCTTGCCCTCTCCAAGAGCTTCCTAACGGGGACGGTGGTGTTCATGATGATTCCAAAGGCGCCCCTCTCTATTTCCCTTCTGAGATACTACACACCTATCTTCCAGCCGAGGCTGTACTGGCCGTAGGAGACCAGAAGGACCCCTCCAGGAATCACCTCACCGATATCAAAATCCTTGCGCATCGGCCTCACTGGAGAAAACTCAGAAGCTTGCGTTAATAATGTACTGGTACAACGCTCTAATGGCTCACGTCGAGAGGAATCCCCCGTCCACGGGGATTATCGCCCCGTTGACGTAGCTCGCCAGGTCGCTCGCGAGGAAGAGCATGACCCTGGCCACCTCATCCGGCTGACCGAAGCGCCCCATCGGGAGGCGTGCGTTGAAGTTGAAAGATATGCTTATCTTCTCCATGTCGAACTTCATTATCGCCTCCTTCTTGAGCTTCTTTACCCCTTCCGTTTCTATGCCCCCCGGGACCACCACGTTGGCCCTGATTTTCTTCCCGTAGTCCCTCGCTATCGCCCTGGTGAGGGCAACCACGCCCAGCTTGGCCGCGTCGTAGTGCGCCAGTCCCTTGGCAAAGGGCAGGAACGCCTCTATCGAGCTCACGTTGATTATCACTCCCCCTTTGTCCTTCCTCGCCCGGACGAAGTGCTGACACATCCAGAAGACGGAGTCGAGGTTTATCGCCATGACCTTTTCGTAGAACCCTTCATCGACCTCAGTGAAGTCCTTGAACCAGTAGACGCCGGCGTTGTTCACGAGGATATCCGGTTCCCTGCCCTTCAGTGACTCCCAGAGGGCGTCTATCTCTATCTTCCTCGAAAGATCGACGCGGTGAACGTTTACATCAGCCCCGAACTCCTCGGCGAGCGCCTTGGTTTCCTTCAGTCCGAACTCGTCTATATCCACAAGCTCCAAGTCGGCGCCGGCCTCCACAAACCTCAACGCCGTCGCGCGGCCTATTCCAGATGCCGCGCCCGTTATCAGGGCCCGCCTTTCCCTCAGGGAAAGGAGCTCACCCAGCGATTTCTCCATGCTCATACCCCCATAATCCTTAGAACCTCCATCTTCATCTCATCGACGTTGAACAGTTTGCCGCCCGAGAGAAGGTGATGCAGGGCCAAACCGTCAACCAGCGCTCCAAGGAGAAGTGCTTTCTTTTCCGGCTCATCTACCCTGGCTTCTCTGAGCACATCAGAAACCGAGCCCGTGTACCTCTCGTAGAACTCATCCCAGTCGCAGGTTCTGTTGAGTTTGAGGCTCTCCTCGTACAGCTCAAGGAAGAAGCGTGAAAGCTTTGGGCTGGCCGTTATCAGTTCGAAAGCCGCATCGATCAGAGTTCTAAGCTTCTCCTCCCCCGAAAGCCCTTCCAGCCGGCCGTTGAGGTTCTCCAGCCATTCGTCGAGGAGCGTAAACAGAACCGCCCTTGCGAGATCATATTTGCTCGGGAAGTGGTGAAAAAGACCGCCCTTTGAGACACCCGCCTTTCTGGCTATCTCCTCCATTGAAACGTCGTGATACGACCTCTCGCTGAACAGCTCAAGGGCGGCCTCTATTATTCGTTTTTTGGTTCCAAATTTCCTCATCGTTCACCCTCCGAATGCTCTATTCCAAGCTCCCTTCCCGATTCAAAGGCATCTAGAACTCTTTTTATCCAACCCCTTGCCTCCGCTACTGTCTTCGGATTTTCATCGAGTATCCAGCCGTTGAGAACCTTGATAGCTATTATCCTACCCCTGATGTTCTCCGTCATCATCCTCAAGTACCGCCTTTCGGGGTATCTCTTTCCGAGCTTTCCAAACCTGTCCGCTGCAGAGTATGAAAACGGCTACATGCTTCCCATCCAGGCCATTCTTTGAGAGCAGGAATTCTTTGACTCCTGGAAGGGGCGCTCGTAGTAGATGGGTGCCCCGACGATTACAAGGTCACAGCCCTCAACATTGGGATTGTCAGAGGCTCTGAGGGTTCTGACATCTATCCCCACTGACCGCTTCGGCCATCGCCCGTGCTACTCTCTCTGTGGAGCCCCTCCTGGACTCATAGACGATGCAGACCTTCATTATTTCACCTACCGACCGGTCGGTTTTTAACCTTATAAGCCTTTCGCTGGAAAGCCTTAAATCCCGGAGAGGGGAAAGTTGTTTCAGGTGAGGAAGATGAGAGATTTCTACATCGCCCACGAGGAGGATATAAAAGCCGGAAAGACCACTGACGTTTACTTCATCAGGACAAAGAAGATTCTGGAAGAAAAGGGCATCCACAAGAAGGTCTTCGCCGATGTCACAACGACGAGCCTCCCGCACGGCTGGAAGTGGGGTGTCCTGGCGGGGATCGAGGAGGTTGCAAAGCTTCTCGAAGGGCTGCCGATAAATGTCTACGCCATGCCAGAGGGGACGATATTCCACCCCTACGAGCCGGTTATGCAGATCGAAGGCTTTTACAAGGAGTTCGGAATCTATGAGACCGCCATGCTCGGCATGCTCAGCCAGGCGAGTGGCATAGCCACCGCAGCGCTCAGGACAAAGATAGCGGCGAAGTTCAAGCCGGTTTACTCCTTCGGGATAAGGCACATGCATCCCGCTATCGCCCCGATGATAGACCGCTCGGCATTCATAGGCGGATGCGATGGTGTTTCCGGCGTTCTTGGGGCCAAGATGATCGGCGAGAAGCCCGTTGGAACCATGCCCCACGCGCTCATCATAACCATAGGCGACCAGGTAAAGGCCTGGAAGTACTACGACGAGGTAATGCCGCCCGAGGTTCCGAGGACGGCCCTCATTGATACCTTCTACGACGAGAAGTTCGAAGCGTTAATGGCCGCGGAAGCCCTCGGAGAGAGGCTTGATGCTGTAAGGCTCGACACTCCCAGCTCAAGGCGCGGCAACTTCAGGAAGATTGTTGAAGAGGTGCGCTGGGAGCTTGACCTCAGGGGCTACGGGCACGTCAAGATATTCCTCAGCGGCGGGCTCAACGAGGAGAGCCTCAAGGGGCTGGCCGATGTTGCCGATGCCTTCGGCGTCGGTGGAAGCATAGCTAGCGCCAAGCCGGTTGACTTCTCCCTCGACATCGTGGAGATCGAAGGGAAGCCTATGACCAAGCGTGGAAAGCTCAGCGGAAGGAAGCAGATATACCGCTGCGAGAACGGGCACTACCACCGCGTTCCAGCCGACAAGAAGTTCGAAAATTGCCCCGTCTGCGGGGCCAAGGTTGAGCCGCTCCTCAAGCCGCTCATTGAGAACGGTGAGATAGTGGCGGAGCTGCCAAAGGCGAGAGAGATAAGGAAGTACGTGCTGGAACAGGCGGAGAAGTTCGGGCTTAGCCTGGAGTGACCTTTTCTCTTTTATCTTCTAAATCTCTCAGAAAAGCGGCATGTAATGAAAGGGGAAAAAGAAGAGGCTTCAGGCCTCCTCAACGGTTATGCAGCTGACCGGGCAGGCCTCAGCGGCCTCAACGGCGCAGTTGTAGAGAGCCTCGTCCTCGATAACCTCGACGATCGGCTGGGCCTTGCCCTCGTCGCCCATCTCAAAGACGTCCGGGCAGAGGCTGGCACAGATGGCATCTCCGATACAAACGTCCTGGTCAATCTTAACCTTCCACGCCATGGAACATCACCGGACTTAGATGAACCCAGGCGAATATAAACTTTTCGTCGGAGGAACGGACGCTGAAAGACGAAAATACGTAGAAAAAGGGAGCAAACCGCCCGTTGATGAACAAAAATTGACAGAATGGGTCAGTAGAGTCCAAGCCTTTTCTTGTACTCCGGGCTGATTCTGTCGGGCGTCCAGGGCGGGTCGAAGGTTAGCTCGATTTCGGCGTCCTTGACGCCGGGGATTTCGAGAACCTTGTCCTCAACGGCCCGGAGAATCCACATCGTGAGCGGACAGCCTGGGGTCGTCATCGTCATCTTCACGTACACGGTTTTATCCGGTCTGACATTTACCTCGTATATGAGGCCAAGGTTGACGACGTCCACACCTATCTCCGGGTCGATAACTTCCTTGAGCTTTTCCAGTATCATATCTTTGTTCAGCTCGGCGTTCTCTTCGGCCTTCATCTCCCTCTCGCGGTTTATCGTTATGGTGCCCACTCCTCCAATCTTTCCGAGCTCCGCGTTGAGCCTTATCAGCACGTCATCGATGTTCGGAGTGTCCTTCGCGAGGGTGACCGCCACGTCCCCCTTCTCGTTCACCTCAACGGATTTTACGAACTTCTCGTCAACGACTGCTTTAACAACGTTCTCAACTTCCTCTTTCGTGACCATTATTCACCACCTGGGTGAAGTTCAGGATGACAGATTTAAACCTTTTGGGTCAGAAATGGGTAGCTACTGGGATAGGATGTCGAATATCAGCCTCTCCGCCATCTCGGGAGTAAGTGCCCTTGCGCGGAGCTCCCTCAAGACCCTCTGAATGCCGAACCTCTTCAGGATCGGTGAGTTCTTCGCCGCGGACTTCCAGAGGGTGCATCCGAAGCCGAGGGCATACTTTCGTCCGAGGGTTACTATTGCCTCGCCCTTGTCAAGGGCCAGAAAGGCCGGAAGGTTCAGGATAACCACGTCCCCATTCCTGTGGATTGATATAAGGCCGGAGCTCAGGAGGTCGCCTGAAGCGACGATTTTTATCCCGTTCTTCCTGGCGTAGTCTTCGATGGCGTCCATAACCATCGTGTGGCAGCGGCCGCAAACCGGTGCCCCCTTCCTTATCTGCTCCCTCATCTCGTCCATATACCCTGGTATCTCCACGAAAACCGCACCCTGCGTCATGGCATTGAGGAGAACCGGCTCCCTCATCTGGGGGAGCTTTGCCATCACTGGAACGACGTTGAAGCCTGCCCATCTGAGTATTTTGAGGGACGCCGTGCTGTCCGAACCGGCAGAAAAGGCGAGGGCTATCTTCACGTCAATAGGTGAGCGGTCAAACTCCTTCCCGTAAAGGCGGTATTCTACCAAGGCTTTCAGGCGGGAATAGGCTTCTTCGCCGATATCTCCCCTAACCCGCTCAAGGGCATCCAGGTTGTACTCGAGGCGGTACCTTTTGACGAAGTCGTCTCCCACGGGGCCTATCATCGGAGACCCAATCGGGGGATGGTTTATTAAACTTGCCGCTGGGAAAACCTTAAAAGAGACCCACCTTAACCCCGTTCACGAACAAAAAATGCTTCTGGAGGTGCTTGCGATGAGGGAGATAGTGGAGAAGGTTAGGGAGAAGACGAGCATCCCCGTTTACGAGAGAACGGTCGAGAACGTTCTGAGCGCCATCCAGGCGAGTAGAGACGTCTGGAGAATCGTTGACCTCAGCGAGGAGCCGCTCCCGCTCGTCGTTGCCGTTGTCACCGCCCTCCACGAGCTCGGCTACGTGGCCTTCGACGGCCCGAGCGTCGTCCTCACCCAGAGCGGCAGGAAGCTGGTGGAGAAGTATGGGATTGGCGCCAGAAAGGACTACACCTGCTCCCACTGCGAGGGCAAGACGGTCGAATTGGATGCCTTCAGCGACCTTCTCGAGCAGTTTAAGGAGATAGTCAAGGACAGGCCGCAGCCTAAGCATGACTTCGACCAGGCCTACGTTACCCCCGAGACGACCGTCGCCAGGATAGCCCTCATGCACACGCGCGGGGACCTTGAGAACAAGGAGGTCTTCGTCCTCGGCGATGACGACCTGACCAGCATAGCCCTTATGCTTAGCGGCCTGCCGAAGCGCATTGCCGTCCTCGACATAGACGAGCGCCTTGTGAAGTTCATCGAGAAGACCGCCGACGAGCTCGGCTACGAGAACATCGAGATGTTCACCTTCGACCTCCGCGAGCCGCTTCCCGACTACGCGCTCCACAAGTTCGACACCTTCATCACCGACCCGCCCGAGACGGTTGACGCCATAAGGGCATTCGTCGGCAGGGGAATAGCGACCCTCAAGGGGCCCGGCTGCGCCGGCTACTTCGGCATAACGAGGCGCGAGAGCTCGCTCGACAAATGGAGGGAAATCCAGAGGGTTCTCCTCAACGAGTTCGGAGTCGTCATCACCGACATCATCAGGAACTTCAACGAGTACGTGAACTGGGGCTACGAGGAGGAAACGCGCGCCTGGAAGCTCCTCCCGGTCAAGGTCAAGCCGTCCTACAACTGGTACAAGAGCTACATGTTCAGGATTCAGACCCTTGAGGGCTCGAAGGGCTTCGAGGAAAAGATAGAGATTGGCGACGAGCTCTACAACGACGAAGAGGCCTCGACGACATGAAAAATTAAAAGAGCCGTTTATTTCTTCTCCCTCTCCCCTCCGCGTTCTTTTCTTCTCATGATGAGCACTGCCATGGCTATCAGAACAGCACCCGCACCGATGTACAGGTACGCGATTTTGTCGTTCTCTCCGACCCCCTCTGCCGCCCTAAAGCCTTTTACCACGTAGGCACTTATCATTACTGGATTCTGGGAGGGGTATATCACCACGTAGCCGTCCAGCTCGGACACCTTGGCCTCGTCCGTTAGATTCCCAACGTACCTTCCGTCCCCGATTAGCAGGAAGGTGGCGTTGGTCAGCCTCGCCACGCCGCCCTCCACGGTGGTCTTTGGAATATCAGCGTAGAGGACATCCCTGAGGAATGAAACACCCTTGGTGTATGCGGTCATATTCACAAGTCCCGCCTGCCGGAGTGCCCAGACGGTCTTTGCGGTGGAGGTTAGTCCCGCCACCGAGCCGGGGGTGTATGGAAACGCGCCGTTGGGGTACTGCCTTTCCGCGAGCAGGTTCAGGGTTTCGTTGAGCTCCTTCTCCATTCCAAACTCGCTGAAGACTATGAGGCCATATGCGAAGTAGTATGTGGGGACGTTGTAATAAACGGGGTTTCCAGTTTTTGGATCCTTCGTTTTGAGCATCCAGGTGAGGTTGTTTGAGAGGTAGCTGAGAGAGGCGCCGTAGTCGTGGCTGACGTTCAGTTCCCTGAGCACCCACACCACGTACGCGGTGTTGTAAAAGTCCTTCCAGACCCCGTTTCTGGCAGTGCTTAGAAGATAGCCCACCTCGTCCGAGTAGTTTTCCCCGAGGAGGGCTTTCACCCGGGCAATCTCGGCAACCTGCCACGGAAACAGCCCGGAATAGTTGGAGGGAAGCTCTGGGGTCATGTTGCAGAGCAGGTAGTAATCGGCCAGGATTACCCTTTCCCAGTCGTCTCCAGGGGTTATCTTCCCGAGATACGGACACGCGATGCCCCTCAGGTCTTCAAAGCCCCCTACCTTGGAAACACTCAGCAGGTCGAGAACGCGGTAGTGGAGAACGCCCCAGAATCCGAAGTGTTCCTTTTCGAGCAGTTCCCTGCGGTACTTCTCATCCCCGGTGGAGTACAGGGCCATCGCTATGGCCCCGGTGGATTCAAAATCGTCGCTGAGCTCAACCTTCTCCCCGAGGTAGGCCAGGGCAAAGGCGCGGTAGGCTTTCAGCTCGCCTTCGGCGCCCATCTTTTCAAGTTCGTCCCTTTTTCCAAGGGCCAGGTAGCCGAATATCCGCTCTGCATCGGTTTTTGGCTTGGCCTCTATCAGCCAGCCCTCTCCACGGTTTATGGCATCTCTCACCTGCTTTTCGAACCCCGTAAGGTTTTCGTTGATGTACCCGTTCAGGAATTCCTTGAGCGCAATAACCGCAAGCGCCGTTCCGGTGTAGTCCTCCCACGAGCCGTCGGGATTCTGCTTGTATATCAGCCAGTATGCGGCGCCGTTAAGAACATCACGGTAACGGCCTCTGGCGATGTTTTCACCGCGCATAAGGGCCAGCATGGCCATTGCGGTGTACTTTGCCATGTGTTCTTCCCCGTAGGCCATTCCCCATGAATCAAAGGGCGTCTTCAACGCCACGAGCCATTCGCACCCCTCAAGAACCTTATCATAGTCCCCGGTTCGGTAAAGGGCAAGAACCGCAAAGGCAGTTTCGGGAACGGTGGGCTTGTAAACGTACGGCTCGATTTTAGCGCTCCCCATCGGGAGGGATAATCCGATGATCATCAGGATGAGCGCTGCCCCTAGAATCCGCCTCATTTCAACCACCTCAAAGAGAAAAGAAAAGGGTGTTAAAAACCTTCAGCCGTAGTAGACAACGACGTCGAGCCGGTAGCTGGCCCAGCCTGAGGTGCTGTAGGCGTAAACAAGGAACTTCCAGGTTCCCGGTGCTGGGTTGAGGTATTCAACGTGCTCGTAGCTGTTGGAGGTTTCAGAGCGGTCAACAATGCTGCCATTGGGGTCGTAGAGGTAGAGGTCGAGGTCGTGGGCGCTGGTGTCGAAGGTCAGGTCTCCGGTTATCTTGGTCGCGCCGCTGTTGACGGTCATGGTGAAGCTGTCGCTGGTGTCCCAGAAGTCGTGGACGGAACCAGAGAAGGTCTGGCTGTCGGTGGTCGGTGTCGGGCTGGGGGAGGGAGTGGTTCCGCTGGACTGGCTCAGAGAGCCGTCGCTGACGACGTCGACCTGGTAGTTGGCTGCACCGCTGTAGCTGACGACCTTAATCGTCCAGGTTCCCGCGGCGGGGTTGTAGTAGCCGACCTTTTCGAAGCCGTAGTAGGCGGTGTATGAGTAGTCCACCTGGTTTCCGTTGGGGTCGTAGAGGTAGAGGTCAAGGTCGCTCGCGCTGTTGTCCCAGTAGAGCGTGGCCGTGACGAAGGTCGCGCCGCTGATATCGAAGGCGTGGGTGGCGCTTCCCTTGTCGGCAACTGAACCGGTGAAGACGAGCTTGGCGTAGTTGTCGTAGTTTATGGCCCTGTACACGTTCACCCTACCGGCACCGTAGGCGATGTCCGCTATCTCGTCGGGCTTGACTATGTCGGCGGTCTCGATGAGGGCGGTCTTTATCTTGTCCGGGCTCCAAGTCGGGTGGGCCTGGAGTATGAGGGCCGCAAGGCCCGCAACGTGGGGAGTGGCCATGCTCGTACCGGAGGCCTTGGTGTAGTAGTTGTCTATCGGGGTGCCCATGCTGGTTCCGCTGGCGCGGGGAGCTATGATGTCAACACCCGGGGCAACGACTTCTGGCTTGAGCCTGCCATCTGCCGTCGGT
>NZ_LLYW01000011.1 GCF_001484195.1 Thermococcus celericrescens | reverse complement strand
GCCTTAGCACCTTCCTGCACCGCGGCACCGCCGCTGGCACAGGCGGCCTCGACCTTAACGGCGGGGATGTTCCCGAGTCCGGCCCAGTCCGCTATGAGCGCACCGAGGTTCTCCTGCTCGACGAAGGAGCCGGACGCCATATTTCCAACGTACAGGGAGTCAACCTTATCGATTCCGGCGTCGTCCATCGCGTTGAGGAGGGCCTCAACTGCAATGTCCCTAAGTGAGAGCTTCCAGTGCTCGCCAACCGGAACCATTCCGGCACCAATTATGACCGCCTTCCTCATCTCGACCACCTCAGACGATGTACTTCCTCCTCGCCTTCGCGTAGAGGGCATAGTCGATGTACTTCTTCCTGTTCACGTAGTCCATCGTCTTTGGAGCCAGATCCCTCTTTTCCTCGATGGCGTCCTGCACGACGAGACTGAAGGCGTCGCTTCCGGCACCGCTTCCGAAGCTCACCCAGAGAATCCTGTCGCCGGGCTTGGCTATGTCGAGGACGGCTGAGACACCGACGAGGGTCGCGCCGCTGTAGGTGTTGCCGATGACTCCACTGAGGAGTCCCGGAAGAACCTTCTCCTTCGGGATTCCAAGGATCTTGGCGGCAGTGAGCGGGAACTTGACGTTCGGCTGGTGGAAGACGGCGTAGTCAAAGTCGCTCGGGCTGTAGCCCATCTCGTCCATTAGGGCCTTGGCGGCGCTTATTATCTGGTGGAAGTAGGCCGGCTCACCGGTGAAGCGGTTGCCGTGCCTCGGATAGTGCTCGTGCTGCCTCCTCCAGAAGTCTGGCGTGTCTGTAACATAGGAGTAGCTCGCCTCGAAGTAAGCGAGGGTGTCGGAGCTCTTCGGGCCGACTATGTAAGCGGCACCACCCGCTGAGGCCGTGAACTCCAGATGGTCGCCGGGCCTCCCCTGTGAAGTGTCCGCACCGATCGCCATCGCGTAGTCAGCCATTCCAGAACCGACAAATCCTATGGCCGCCTGGAGAGCCTCGGTTCCAGCCTTGCAGGCAAACTCAAAATCTGCTGCGTTGAGGTCTGGGGTGGCACCGATGGCCTCCGCTATAACGGTTCCGCTCGGCTTGACCGCGTAGGGCTTGCTCTCGGTTCCTAGCCAGATGGCTCTTATCAGCTTGGGATCAATCTTAGCCCTCTTGAGGGCGTTCCTCGCCGCTTCAATTCCAATGGTTATCGTGTCCTCGTCGAGACCCGGAACGGACTTCTCCTGGATGGGGTAGCTGCTGACCCCCCAGACCCTTCCGATCTCCTCGGCCTTGATTCTATACATCGGCACGTAGGCACCGTAGCCGACGATACCAACCTCACGGTTTGGCTTCAGGAGTTTTCCCATGGGACATCACCTACAAAAGTTGAACATAACTTCGCCTAAGGTTAAAGGGGGAGTTATAAAAGCCTTTCGGTAAAAGTAAAAGAGTTTTTCGACAATAAGCGATAAAAATGGCAAAAACGGGTAAAACTTTCACGGCTTCCTGACAACGAAGAGCGCGTGGTCCTTCTCGTAGGGTTCCAGTGAGAGCCTCTCCACGACCTCGAAGTAGGTCGAAAGCTCCTTCTCGACGTCCCTGAAGACCTGCTCGGGCTCCTTCGTGACGTCGATGCTCCTGCTCTTAACCGATATCATGGCATAGCCGCCACTCTTCAGGAAGACCTTCGCGTTGTCTATGAGTATCTTCGCCTGCGTCGGCTGGGCGACATCTTCGAAGATAACGTCGACCTTGGGAACCAGCGCGCGGTAGCCCTCCGGCTTGGTGGCGTCGCCGAGTATCGGGACGAGGTTCCTGCGCTCCTCCACGAGGGGCACCAGCTCCCTCAGGACGCGCGGGGAGAACTCAACGCCGAATACCTTACCCTCCCAGCCAACGACGTCGCTGACGTGGCTGGCGGTGGTTCCGCTCGCGACTCCGAGGTAGAGAACCTTTGAGCCTGGCTTTATCGGGAAGTTCTCGAGACCGTTCAGTATGGCCGCACCGAGCTTCGACCTGCTCGGATTCCATATCCTGTACTCCTCACCCTCAGACTTTATCAGCCTCTCGCCGTAGACCTTCTGGCCCGGAACGAGGTTCTTGGTGGCTATCCTCTCGCTCCCGTCCTCATCAACGAAGACGTAAACACCGGGGAACTTGTGCTTCTTAATCCTCATCTACCTCACCTCTTGCCGCCCTTCTTCTTTTTCTTTCCGCCCTTCTCGCCCTTCTTACCCTTTCCGGCCTTTTCCTTCTTCTTGCCGCCGAAGCCCTTACCCTTCTTCTCCTTGCCCTTGAACTTCTTCTTTTTCTTCTTCTTTTCAGGCTTGGCCTTCCTCTTGGGCGGGTTCGGGTACTTCTGCTTTATCTCCTGGATGCGCTGCTCTATCTCCTGCTTCAGCTCCTCTGCTATGTACTCGCCGGAGAAGTAGTCAACGCGCGCCGCTATGGCGAGCTTTCCTGCCAAAGCTCTCGCGATCTTACCCCTCTGCCACCACGGCGAGCGGTTTATAGCTGGATACTGGAAGATGACGCCGTGCTTCGGAGGTTTGGCACCGCTCCTCAGGTGCCTGAAGAGGGCCTTCTCGGCACCGAGGACCTGTATCGTCGAGGCGGGCATTATGGCGAGCTCCTTGAGACCTCCCGCGAGGCTCATAAGGCGGGCGGCGAGCTTGGCACCGACTAAAGCTTTCAGGTTCGGTGCGACCTCGTCCATGGCCATCTCCAGGTAGTCCTCTATCTCCTTCCTGAGCTTGTAGAGGTCGTTTATCTCGCTGGCCAGCTTCATTATGATGTCGCTGTCGAACTTGCCGAGCGGAGCACCCATTGACGTTTCCGCAGCCTTCAGTATCTTCTCCACCTTGGAATCCGGGAAACCAAGGCTCCTGAGCCTCTCCTCGCTGACGTTGTCCCTCGAGCCAACGGTCTTGACGAACGCCACGTACTGCTCGTGCCTCGGGAGTATCTCATCGAGCTCCGGGAAGTGCAGGCCGTACCACTCCCTCAATCTGGAGACGAGGAGGTTGGTGACCTTGTCTATGTCGTCAAGGGCCTCGATGGCCTGGATTATCATCTTGTCCCTTGCCCCGCTCTGCTCCTGTATGCGGAGCCTGGTCAAGGAGACGCCAACCCCAAAGTACTCGTCGAACCAGTTCTCGCCGAGGAACTCCTCCGGGCTTGAGCGGAGCTTCTCTCCGGCGATGTTCGGGAACTCGGCGGTTGCGTTGTAGCCGAGCTCCTTCAGCGCCCTTCCCAGCTCAGAGTCCTCCACAACAAACTCGTCGTAGCCCCTCTCCCTAAGCTCGTCAAGGAAAGAAACCAGCTCGTCGCTTGGCTCGCCCCTCAAAAGCCTGTCGAGGCTCACCTCCGGCCTTCCGGAGAAGACCTTCTGATCAATGAGATTACCGCTCTCGTCAAAGGCATAGATGCCCCTGACGTTCTCAGCCACGTAAGCTTTCATCATCATCACCCTCTCAGTTTTTGTTTCCGAAGTATAAAAGGGTTAGGCGTTTTAAACCCTTGCGTGTATTCGTTCGGTATTAACCTTTGTGGGGATGCGCCGGGCATTTGAGAAATCCGGTTGGTCCGGGTTTTTAAGGGGGCATTAATCCACATCACACAAGGTTACATATGTGCAACGGTCTGATGTTCATACTAGTATAACTTGGTTTTGGCTGGAGTTTCACTTCGAGTGATAGAAAGGGTTAAATAATCCAACAGTATATTTTGTAATGCAATTTTCCATTGGAGGTGCAGGTTATGAACTGGAAGGCCCCTGTGGTGTTACTCATCGGACTTCTTTTGTTAGAGGGGGTCGTGACGGCAGTCCCATTTGACAAGCCAGAGGCAGTGCCCTTAGCCACGGTTAAAGCACTCGCACTCAGGGAACTCCACAAGTTCCCTGAATTCAACGGGGCAATCCCAACCAACCCAACACCCCTCTACTTCCCCGACGGTAGATTAGCAGCTTACGAATTCAGAATGGTCAAGAATGGAAAAACCATAGGCTACATAATAGTGTCAGCCAACAGGAACCTACCACCGGCAATCCTGGAGGCAGGCTTTGGCGAGAAGACCCCAAGCGACCTAATGAAAGAACTCGCCACGAGAAAAGGAGTAAAAACCTACCGCCCCGCATACTTCAGCGGACTGAACTACGGCATTTTAACTGGAGACAAGATTGTGGACATGAAGGGCAGGGAATACAGAAAACCAAGCAGATACACTTTGGCTTTGGAAAACAAAGCAGAGGACAATCAGAAGCAGTGGGTAACTGTTGAAACGTTAACCTCAACTGACAAAATCGACTACATTGCACCACTGGCAACAATAACTTCCCAAAAGATAATCTACGGCGTCCCAGCATGGACATCAACTGATCTGGGGACAAAGTCCAACATTCCCCAACCTCGCGATGCTGACCCGTGGGAGTACATAGGACCCGCCGAAGATCCATGGAAGGATTGGGACGGTTGTGCACCGATAGCAGCATCAATGATAGTTGGATACTATGAGATCCAATACCGAAGTGATTGGTATAGAGAAGCAATAATAGATATTCTCCACCGTACAATGAAAACAAGTGATGACATCGAGGCAAGAACTGCTACCTCAAATATAGGACCAGGAATTGAGAACTTTTATTGGGAGGCCAAAGAAGTGTTACCAGATCCTCCTAGGTATCTCTACACTACTACAACGTACAATGACTTGAATGAAAACAGTGTATTTTCAATAATAAAAAACGAAGTTGATATGGGAAGACCAGGGATTCTGAGTGCATATCACTTTAATTTCGTGAATGAGCTGCCAGTTAACGACTTTCATTCAGTAACTTTCGCTGGATATCGTGAGTACAGTGATGGCACCCGTTATATTTACGTTCATACTACATGGGCACCGTGGCTTAATGGCAGACCAACTTCCGACTGGGTGATCGTTGACAGCCTACCGGGAGCAACAATAGTTACTGTCAAACCAAATTCCTGTCCATCAGGAATATGCCCAACTTCACTGGAGGAGGTACCCCGAAAATGAATAAGACTCTTTATATTATTTCAGTGCTTTTTGTTATTTTTATTCTGACTATTACTTACGCAGATCACGAAGCGAGTAACAATAACGTCTCCAGTCATGGTAGTCTGCCAAGCCAGATTAATGTTTCCCAAAGTCAAGGCCATCAGAGTGAGAAGCACTATCTGATGGAAAATCAATGCAAAAATGATGTGAATACTATCCCAAGATTAAACTCTTTTGGGAACATTATTATATCAGAGAGACTTCCCAATAATTCAGCTGTAAGATTTAATGAAAACATAATAATAATTCCAAAGACAGACCTAAATAAATCCATAACAACAGGAAAGATGTACCTTCAAAACTGGACTCATGAAATTGGGATAACCGTTCCATGTTACATCCAAGGAGGAGAAGCTACCCTAGATAACAACTCTACAAGTAAGGGTTTTCACGATTTGGGCCTATGCATATCAACCTCTTCCCAGATCGACCTTACAAACGAGAGATGCATATTTCTAAAAACTGTAAACTATGAATCAGAACTGCCACCCGGAAGGGTGCATATGGCAACATATGCCATTCCACTGGCTAATACTAGTTGGGACAAATGGGATCATGTTTATTGCAGTAAAGTAATCGACTATCTAAGTGTCTGTGGCCATCCAGAACTGTGGGTGAAGAACTTTACGAGCCCCTGTTACTGCAACAGCCACACAATTATCAAAAAGGTTTTGGACGAAATAGACGAGGCAGGTTTTAGCACGATGGTATCTAGTGAAAAGAGTACCCCCAACGAAATATTTTCACAAATAGAGATATACATATATCGCAAAGGCGACGAATACCTCTACGTGGAGTTCGCCCAGGTGAAGGGTCTGGACCTGGTCAGGGTTCTCATGATACTCGGTGAGGGAGAGGAAGTCGTGAAGGCCTACGCGGAAGGTTTCACCGCGGTGGGCGGTAAGGGTTAAGGTTCCGCCCGTCCAAACAGTGCCCACGCCCCATCTTCCCTTTCTTTTAACATTTTTCCGTCAAAAAATCTTTAAAAAACCAAGTTATTAGGCAGAAACAAGTCAAAACGATGGGGTGAAGCTCATGGGATGGTTCGAGAACTACTTCGAGTTTGATAGACACGGCACGGATATGAAGACCGAGATCCTGGCGGGCGTTACCACCTTCATGACGATGGCATACATTCTCTTCGTGAACCCCTCCATACTCAGCGATGCCATGGGTAAGGATGCCTTCAACTCCCTCGTGGCGGTTACCGCCCTGGCCGCTGGCTTCGCGACCATTCTGATGGGCCTCTATGCCAAGAAGCCCTTCGCCCTCGCGCCGGGAATGGGGTTAAACGCTTACTTCGCCTACAGCGTCGTCCTCGGTATGGGCTACGACTGGCGCGTTGCCCTCGCGGCGGTCTTCGTGGAGGGACTCATATTCATAGTCCTCAGCGTCACAAAGGTTAGGAGCGCGATAATCCACGCGATTCCACTGAGCCAGAAGTACGCGATAGGGGCAGGAATAGGGCTCTTCCTGACCTTCATAGGCCTCAACGACGTTGGCCTTCTCTCCGCCAAGGTCGTGGCCCCCCAGGGTTCAGAGCTTGTCATAGATGGCCAAACCCACCTGATAGGAACGCTCCAGTTCACCGGGTTGAACACCTCCGCTCTGGCGAGCGGCGACATACTGCTGTTCTTCTTCGGCCTCTTCCTCGCGATGGTTCTCATCGCGCTCCGCGTTAAGGGCTCGCTCCTGATATCCATCATAACTACGAGCGTCATCGGCTGGATCACCGGCGTCGCCCCCTGGCCCGAGCACCTGTTCTCGACCCCCGACATCAGCTACACATTCATGCAGATGGACCTCCAGGGCCTCCTCAACGTAGGGGCGCTGGGAGTTGTCTTCGCATTCTTCATGGTGGACTTCTTCGACACACTGGGAACGGTTACGGGTCTGAGCGCCAAGGCAGGCTTCATCACGAAGGACGGAAAGGTTCCCGATGCCGAGAAGGTTCTCCTCACCGATGCGATAGGCACGACCGTCGGAGCCATCCTCGGAACCTCAACGGTCACGACCTACATCGAGAGCGCAGCCGGAATAGAGGAGGGCGGTAGGACTGGAATGACGGCACTCGTTACCGGCCTGCTCTTCCTCGGCATAGGCCTCTTCATAGCGCCGCTGGCGGGGGCGATTCCGGCCTTTGCAACCGCTCCGACCCTCGTCATAGTCGGTTACTACATGCTCAGCGCCATAAAGGATGTGAACTTTGCCGACCACACCGAGGCCATCCCGGCCTTCCTCGTGCTCATAACCATACCATACACCTACTCGATAGCCGACGGAATAGGCATCGGCTTCATCAGCTACACGATACTCAAGCTCTTCAGCGGCAGAAGGGACGAGATACACCCGCTGATGTACGCCCTCTCGATAATCTTCCTGGCCTACTTCGCCTACCTGGGCGGGGCCTTCTGAGTTCTTTCATTTTATTAGACAAGAAGAGCAAAAAGGGAGCGTCACTCAGACTCCGCGTTCTCGGCCAGCTTCTCTTTGATGAACTGCTTGAGAACGTAGGGACACTGCTCCTGTATGTACTGGGCAAACTCCCTTATCCTCTGCACGGTTATCTCGCTGACGTAGTGCTCGAACTGGCATGCGTCGTGCTCGGCTATCTCCGGCGGGATGCCGAGGATGTCAATGAAGAACTGCGTGAGGAGCAGGTGCTTCGAGTAGGTTGCCCTGGCTATCTCCCTGCCGGCGTCCGTCAGCAGAATCCGGTCGTACTTCTCGTACTCCACCAGACCTTTATCCGAGAGCTTCTTCAGAGCATCGACGACGCTCGGTGGCTTGACGCGCATCATCTTGGCGATGTCCTTGACGCGGATAATCCCCTTGTTCTTGTGAAGGATGTACATGGTCTCGAGGTATTCCTCTTCCCTTTTGCTTACCTCCAACGACCTCACCTGATTAGGCTACCCAAAAATGTTTAAGTAGTTTTCGGGACAGTGCGGACTTCCCATCCACTGGAAGGACGAGCTTGAAAAAGAAATCTCACCAAGTTCGCGTCAAACATGGCTTACTGTATCCTCTACGTTTTATATACAGCTTAAACGTCGAATCAACCCCTGCGGCGCAGAATTTGATGTTACATTTTTTCTCCCGAAAGCCTCGCCCTTTAAGGCAGGGAGGATGTCAGTTTTCCTCGTTCCAGTCTTCAACGACATGGGTCTGTCTCGTCTTGTCGGCGAAATTCCAGAACTTCGGAACGACCATCCATGCAATGCCCACGGCGAGCACCAGCACCGCTATAACCGCGGCCGCAATGCCGCCACTGCTGAAAGCCCAGAAGGTCATCACGAAGGGCGCGAGGACTATCCCGAGTATTGCGGCCCCAAAACCAGCGCTAGAATCCTATAACCGTACCGCTCCACGAAGAGGGCGAAGTCCACGGGTCCCACCGGTTACTATTTTGGGTGAGGAAGATTATAAGCTTTCCGAACGGCCTGGGGAAGGATAAAATTTATAAATCCATACCGGAACCTATCAACGGGTGCAGCCCCGTGGTGTAGCGGCCAAGCATAGGGGACTCTGGATCCCTTGACCGGGGTTCGAATCCCCGCGGGGCTACCATTCAACTGGGCTCCAGACATTCGAACCCCGCTTTCTCCCCTATCCCAAGTTCTAGTTTCGAACTTCAAATTACACCGCAATGCGTATCATGTGCCATTGTTAGGATGTGCGTCCCTTTTTTAATATCAGGGGATTCCGCGAGATTGCAGAAAAATCGCTCATATTCTGCCGCAGATTAACTAAAGTATTGTAAAATATCCAAAAAATCCCGCAGAAACGACATTCGAAAGTCGAAGGAACGGAGACAGAAACCAGTTTTATCTGCTTGTAGGACCCATATCAACTGAATAAGCCATTAAACTACCGAAAATTCAAAAATCGAACTTTTCAGGAACCCTTAAATAGAATGTCACCCCACTTTTAAAGTGATGTTACACACCGATTGCCTAACATGGAGGTGAAGGCATGAGCAGCACCATCAGCTTGGAGAGTGAAATCACCAACCTGCTCAAGGTTCACGGTTCACTAAGCGTAGCGTTCATAACCAGGTTCCTCAACGAGATGGGACTTGATTGCACGCGGCAGAAGGTGGAGAGAACCCTGAGGAAAATGGTTGAACAAAAAAAGGTTGAAGCATTCTACACGAATGGAAATAAGCGCAAGCACTACAGGTTACGGTGATAGCATGGGGGCAACGACTGCAATACTCGGGAACGACAGACGGATGCTCATGATAGAGTTCCTACAGGAGAAGGACGGTCATGCGGAACTGCGGGACATAGTCGAGTATATAGCCGAAAAAGAAGGCGACACCGATAGAAGGCACAGGAAAAGCGTGTACGTCAGCCTGATGCAGACCCACATCCCGAAACTGGAGAGGGAGGGGGTTATAGCGTTCAACCACGGTGTCGTTACGCTCCTGAAAATACCGGACGATGTTACCGTTTACATGGAAGTGGTGAACAAACACGACATCAGCTGGAGTGCCTTCTACATGGGTACCTCGCTGATATTCATAGCCGCAGGGTGGTATCTGGAAAACCTGCCCCTGCTCCTCGCAGCCATCGTGTACCTGGCCATTAGCGTGGTGCATCACAGGAAGATAAGCAGGCTGATTTAGCCCAATGAGGCCCTAATTGGGTTTTTCTAATCAGTTGGAGCGGTTCTGCTTCAGGTAATGAGGCATTACCATGCAGTAACCCGGAATTTACTATATATCAGAAGCATCCTAATAAGGTACAAGTGTCTCGGTGACGTGCCGTCAAGTGACGGTGTCGAGGGATGCCAACTTTGATATTCGGGAGGAAAACACCATGAAGAAAATTTTGGCCCTCGGTATGCTGGGGCTGATGATCGCGGCGGCCTTTGCTTTGGGCACGAGCGCGACCTTCAGGGACTACCGCGTCCAGAGGAGCTCACACATTGCCGTCGTTCCTGACGACACCGAGCTCATTGACCTGACGCCGGTTCAGCCCTACGCCTACATCAACGATGGGGGGCAACTTGTTATTGACTTCTCAGAGAACAACCCGAACTGGCCCGGGCACGATGACCCGAACTGGGCAGAGTACCAGGGAGAACTTGAGGGATACATAGGCAAGGGAATCGGCCTGAGCCCACAGAGCAGGTACAACTTCGACCACGTTTTCAACGTGAGCAACCACCTTTGGGAGAACAAGGTTATAGTCGTCGAGATCATATCCTCGGATCCCGGCAGGGTCTCATTCTACGACCCTGAGGAGAACATGTACAGCACGTATGGCAACGCCATCCCGTACAACTCAGACACCGCAGTTGGGGACGTTTGCTTCTACCTTGAGCCCGGAGAGGCCCTCGGTGTTGGCATGGAGCTAGCGGCAGGAAACACCCTGGGCAGCTACGACGTGACCATAACCGTTAAGGCCTGGCCGGCTGACGACGCACCCATTGACTGCGGAGGGGGCAGGTGATCAAAATGAAAAAGATAATCGGACTTTTCGTCCTTATAGCAGGACTACTGATAGCGGTCACCGCCAGCAGTGCCAACTTCGCTTACTTTGAGGCAGACAGGAACGTTCATATCCAGATCGTCCCTGACGACAACGAGCTCATTGACCTGAGGCCAATCCAGCCCTACGCCTACATCAACGACAACGGAATGCTCGTCATAGACCTCAGCCACAACAACCCCAACTGGCAGGAAGGATTCGGTGAGGGCGTCAGCCCGAACAGCACCTACGTGTTCGAGGAAGTATTCGGCGTGAGCAACGACCTCTGGGAGCAGATGCCTATATGCATGGAGATCACCTACAGTGGAGGCGACGAGGTTACGTTCTTTGAGGGCGACTACGTGCCCGGCCAGACCGTCGGCACCAGCAGCCTTACCCTAACCGTTATGCCCGGCGATGTCGTCAGGATCGGAATGATCATCAACACCACCGGAATCAGCGCGCCCGACTCACTGGACGGCCAGATACAGTTCTACGCCGAGGCCGGCGAGTGCGAGAGCTGATTAAGCAGATAGAACTTTCATTATGGAGCGTTTGCTCCTCTTTCTAAATTCTTCAAGGGGGAAGAGAGATGGGGACAAAGACAGAGATCATTGCAGGCATTGGAATCATGATAATTCTGATCATAGGCGTCGCGGGATTCCATTCCTCCGGCCCGATTACGGTAGTTTACGCGACCCAGGATGGGGAAGAGTTCTCTGTGGACTCCCCCATCCCCCCGTATTCATATCTGGATAACGGAATTCTCGTCGTTGATATATCACCTGACAGCCCGTTCTATCCGGGCGATGGAGACGGATTGAGCGTTAACAGCACCTACGTTTTTGATGGGGTTTTCATGATAACGAACAACCAGAGTGAAACCGGTTACGAAACCATATGCGTGAGGATAAGTTCGGACTCCTCGAACCTGGGATTCTTTGAGGGCGCATTCGGCGGAAGCTGGGCGGACATCATTGAGGTCACCCTCGGGGCGGACGAGAGCGCCGAGATAGGCATGATGGTGAACACCACCGGGCTTCAGCTCGGGGATTACCTGAGTGAAATAACCATAGAGGCCTGGGGAGGAAGCTGCGGATGAATACCCTCGTGGAGTACGCGATCCTCGCGGTTCTCGGAATACTGGTCATAGGTTCTCTTGCCGGGGCCCTCCTTGACAGGCCAGTTTTTGTATCCTACGCTTACTCGGGGAGTATGACACCCACCATAGACAAGGGCGACCTGTTCTTCATCAATCCCCTCGCGAGAAATCCCGACATCGGGGATGTTATAGTGTTCAAGATGGGAAGCACGTGGACCGTCCACAGGGTAGTCGCAATAACCGAAGACGGATACATAACGAAGGGCGACAACAACGTGGCCAGCGACCAGCAGAGCCGCAACATACCCCCAATAAAGAAGGACCAGATCGGGGGGACCGTGATAGCCCCCGGCGGCCACGTGATAACCGTGCCTAAGGTCGGCAACTACATCGAGAGCGGTCTCTCGGACAGGGGCAAAATACTCCTGGGGGCCATTCTGATAGTCGCCGGAATACTAGCCTTCGGGGGCGGTGAGGCGGTGAGGAGAGGGAAGAGAAAGAGGTTCTTCACCGTGAAGTTCAGAACGCTCTTCATGCTCGCCTCGGTGTTCCTGCTGCTGATGGTGGCCGTATCCATCTTTGTCTCGTGGGAGGTCATACCGGTAGAGTACTCCGTAACCTCAGCCGGCGGGGCAAGGGAGGGCTGGTATCATCCGGGGGAAGAGTTCCAGACCGAAATTACAGTGAAGAACAACAACATGTACCCCATGAGGTACTACATCTCCGCCCCAGAGCCGGTCACAAAAATCTCGAGTGAGGATTTCAGTCTTCCCAGGGGCGGTGAAAAAGACTTCACTGTCACCATTGTGGCACCTCAGCAAACGGCCATGTACTCCACCAAGATTCGGGTAAACGCATATCCCCCCCTACTTCCGGGATCCGTGATGGACGCCCTCTACGAGGTGCACCCGATGGCACCCCTACTGGCGATCCTGGCCGTAGTTTCAGCGTTCCTCGGAACGATGTACATACTCTCTGGGATAGGGAACGAAGATGTTGTTAGAATCAGGAGGAAGAGGCATTCAAAACACAGGGGAATATCGGAGGTGTTTAAGGTATGAGGGGAATTATTGCAGTACTGATAACAATCGCACTGGCATCACTGGTTATCGTCAGCTCAAGCGGGACTTTTGTAAGCTTCGAGGCCACCAGAGAGGTCAAAGTCCAGGTGGTACCACACGAACAGGAGTATCTCGGCTTTGACTGCGAAGACGGCTACGCGGCGGTCATTGAGGTCAATAAAAATTCGGAGCTTGACTTCGATGCACTGACCATTAGAAACTATCTCAACGACAGGAAGGACGTCACGATTACGCTATATCCAGACTATTCGGGACTCCCCGCGGGGGTCACGATGTTCATAGAAACTGAGGATGGTGCGTCGAGAACTCTGGCATCCGAAGAGGAGTACACGTTCTTCGGAAACGTAACCGTGGGGGACGTGGGACCTGGGGAGTACATCGTCCCGGTTGATATGTACGCAACATGGAACGGCGGGGACGCATCGATATCCACCTGCCCCATAAAGCTGATCATCAAGGGAGGACCCACGATAGAGAAGGAGCTCCTGAGCGGACCGCTTGAGATTCCAACCCACACGTACGCGGAGTGGACATTCAGAATCACAGTGACGAACCCAGGAGAGGAGCAGACGCTTACGATAAAGGACGTGATCCCGGGGGAGTTCGAGATAGGGTCGATAGATCCAAGCGCCGGAACGTACACGGTAACACAGACCGGGGCGGCGCACCACATCACCTGGGAGGTCCACCTTGGGGCGGGTGAGAGCGCCCACATGAACGTGACGATATACACCAAACTCAACCCAGCGGGCAAGCAGGAGTTCACGTCCTGCGGAGACTACATCCTGAACGAGGGGGCCGAGCTGGTGGAATACGGCATCACGAGTGAGAGCATAACCGTCCACGCGACCTGTGAGGGGGACGGAGACTGCGACCTGTGCATAATGAACCGCTGGATCAGCGGGGCTAGACACCTCCCCAGGGATACTCCCGCAAACTACCACACCAGAATCGTAGTAAAGAACCGGGGAGACGAGAGGGACCTAGTCGTAACACAGTACATTGGCTCCCAGTTCACCCTCACAAACTACATACCAACGAGAGGTACCGTCTCAACAGAAGTCATGCCAAATGGAGAGACGCGCGTTACCTGGACACTCCACCTGGCCCACAATGAGGTTGCCAAGCTCAACCTCTACGAACATACGGATGGGATCCACACCAACTCACACAAGTACGTTATGCTGGTCAGCACCCCCTGCGTTGCCGGCTGTGAGTGTCATGGCTGCGCCAAGTACGTTCACGTCTACCCGTGCGGTTGCCATGGTAGCGGGGATGGTCCGGAGGTGCCCGACGTCTATGAAGTGGCTGAAATCGAATCTGACTGTTGCACGGAGGCATGTGAAGGATGAATAAAGAAGGTATTACAAAATTTATCAGAAGGAAGGAAGTGCTGGGGATATTCCTGGTGCTCTTCATAGTTTTCGGATTTTATTCCGTGAAGCTCATGAGCGCAAGCCCGTACATAGTCACCACGCATAAGATAGGAACGTATCGGGAAGAGGGAACGCTGAAACACGAGGCCTACCTCGAACCCAACGATCTCTACGGGTACAGATTGACAATGGACAACTACCCGATACCGCTGGTCGATCGGTTCCTGCTGACGTACACCTACAGATCACAGCCGCCCCTGAGCGAGGGGTCGTACCATATCGTTGTGAAGGCTGAGTACTACGTGAACAAAGGCAGCGAGGAGATAGTCCTCTGGGAGGAACCGCTCTTCGACGAGAGAGGAAACCTGACGGACGGCGGATTCACCGCGGAGTACGTTCTGGACATGAAGGGCTTCGAGAACACGAGCAAAAGGATCTCCAGCGAACTCGGTGTGAAGAGGCTGAAGAACAGGATAACCATTGAGACCACAGTGACGGGCACCGGAAGCGTCGGCGGCAGGGAGATAAGGGAGAACTTCGACCACACCGTCGAACTCGTTAGGGACTCAACGGCAGAGCTTTACTACTTCACGGACACCAGCAAGGCAGAGAAGAGAGCGCTCACCGAGACAGTAAGGACGGAGAAGGATGCAAGCGTTCTTGGCATAACAAGTGCCCTTGGAACGGCCCAGACCGTCACCACGGTACTGGCACTGCTGATGCTGATACCCCTGCTCGGCTACGTTTACACATCAAGGGCTCCTAAAGACGAGCTGGCGAAGATAAGGCCCTACGTGGTCAAAGGCGCTCCAGGCCCCGTTGAGAAGGTCGTTGAGCTTAAGACCCCCAAAGACCTGGAGACAACCTTTGAGCTCATAGATAAGCCAATCCTGCACTACATAGAGGGAGACGAGGAAGTCTACGCAATAATCGACAATGGGGTGTCATACGAGTACAGAAAGCTCCTGCCAGGGGAAGGGAAGGAGGCCAACTGAGGCCTTTCCTCTTCTCCCGCTTTTTTCCAATTTCCTTAACCAACAACTTTAAAAGCCCTATTCGAAAGCCTAAGCTAGAAGTTCTTAAAGAGGTAAGAGGTGGTTAGAGATGAACCCGTTCCACGAGCTTGAGCCCGGACCGGAGGTTCCAGAGGTCGTTTACGCTCTCATAGAGATTCCGAAGGGAAGCAGGAACAAGTACGAGCTCGACAAGAAGACCGGCCTTATAAAGCTCGATAGAGTGCTCTACAGCCCGTTCTTCTACCCGGTCGACTACGGAATAATCCCGCAGACCTGGTACGACGACGGCGACCCCTTCGACATCATGGTCATCATGCGCGAGCCAGTTTACCCGCTCACCCTCATAGAGGCGAGACCGATAGGCATAATGAAGATGGAGGACAGCGGCGACAAGGACTGGAAGGTCCTCGCCGTCCCCGTTGAGGACCCGTACTTCGACGACTGGAAGGACATAGACGACGTCCCGAAGGCCTTCCTCGATGAGGTTGCCCACTTCTTCCAGAGGTACAAGGAGCTCCAGGGCAAGGTCACCCAGATAGAGGGCTGGGGCAACGCCGAGGAGGCCAAGAGGGAGATCCTCCGCGCCATCGAGCTCTACAAGGAGAAGTTCGGCAAGAAGGAGTGATTTCTTTTCCCTCTTATTCCCCTAAGGAGGTTAAGGCATGTACAAGCTCCTCAAGATTAAGGACGTCGTTAGGATTCCGCCCAGGATGTTCACTATGGATCCCAAGGAGGCCGCCAAGATAGTCCTTCGTGAGGCCTACGAAGGGATCTACGACCGCGACGAGGGCGTTGTTCTAGCGGTCATGGACGTTGAGGACATCGGGCAGGGGGTTATCGTCCCCGGTGACGGGGCAACCTACCACGAGGTCGTCTTCAACGTCCTCGTCTGGAAGCCTGAGATGCACGAGGTCGTGGAGGGCGAGGTCATCGATGTTGCCCCATACGGTGCCTTCATCAGGATAGGCCCGATGGACGGTCTCGTCCACATCAGCCAGCTCATGGACGACTACGTCGTCTTCGACGAGAAGAACAAGCAGTTCATCGGTAAGGAGACCAACAGGATCCTCAAGCTCGGCGACGAGGCGAAGGCGAGGATAATAGCCATAAGCGTCAAGAGCCGCGTTATCAGGGAGAACAAGATAGGCCTCACCATGCGCCAGCCAGGCCTCGGAAAGAGGGACTGGGTGGAAAAGGAAAAGCGCAGGGAGGCTGAGGAGTAATGGCGAAGGAGCGCGCCTGCAGGCACTGCCACTACATAACCACGGAGGAGCGCTGCCCGGTCTGCGGCAGCAGGGATCTGAGCGACGAGTGGTTCGACCTGGTGATAATCACCGACCCCGAGAAGAGCATGATCGCCCAGAAGCTGGGGGTTAAAGTCCCCGGCAAATACGCCATAAGGGTCAGATGATGAGGTTCGTACTCACCCCCGAGCTTAGAAGGGAACTCAAAGACCCCCTCGGAGAGCTCATCCGGGGGGAGATCCCCGAGCCGTACATCAGGCTTAAGGGTGAGCTTGAGAGGGCCAGGCGCGTCGTTACGGTAGGCGACGTCGTCACGGAAAACGTCCTCAAGCTCGGGATAAGGCCGAGCATAGCCATATACGACCACAGAACCAAAAGACACGAGTACAACCCGGATATCGAGACGGGTTCGGTCGTGATGACCGTCCAGAACCCGGCCGGAACCATAACGAAAGCTTTATTAAACGCAATCAGAAAGGGCTTTGGACTGGCCGCGAGGGGCAGGCGTGTTTACATAAAGGTGTACGGAGAGGAGGACCTGGCGGCGATTCCCGCCGTGCTCTACGCCCCTGAGGGCACTCTCGTGCTCTACGGCCAGCCGGACGAGGGAGTAGTGCTTATAAAGGTAACCCCCGAATGCAAGCTCAAGTGTGGAAAGCTCATGTCGAAGATGGAGGTGATTCACGATGGAGATTAAGGTTACCGAGATAAGGGAGAACAAGCTCCTCGGAAGGAAGGAGATATACTTCGATGTCATCCACGAGGGAGAGGCCACCCCGAGCAGGGCCGACGTCAAGGGCAAGCTCGTTGCCATGCTCGACCTCAATCCGGAGACCGTGGTTCTCCAGTACATAAGGAGCTACTTCGGTAGTCGCGTCAGCAGGGGCTACGCCAAGGCCTACGAGAGCAGGGAGAGGATGCTCTACATCGAGCCGGAATACATCCTCGTTAGGGACGGCCTCATTCAGAAGGAGGAGGAGTGAGGTGGTTTAGATGGCTAAGGGAAAGAAGACCAGCCAGAAGTGGAAGCTCTACGAGGTTCAGGGTGGAAAGGTCAAGAGGAAGGGCAAGTTCTGCCCGCGCTGCGGTCCGGGCGTCTTCATGGCCGAGCACAAGGACCGCTGGAGCTGCGGCCGCTGCGGCTACACCGAGTGGAAGAGGAAGTGATTTCTTTTCTCTTCCAGCACAACTTTTTCTCCCCTCCAGCAGGTCGAAAAGAACCGCACGGCAGATGGTACCATGCCAACCTACTACGGCATCGAGCTCAAGCTCCACCCCCAGGTCTACGAGCCGGCGGAGGACACGTTCCTTCTGGCGGAGAACCTCGCGGTCAGGGAAGGCGACCTGGCCCTCGACGTCGGCACCGGAACGGGGCTTATAGCACTCCTGATGGCGAGAAAAGCCCGCTCCGTTCTGGGAGTGGACATCAACCCACTGGCCGTTGAGCTGGCGGGGGAGAACGCGAGGATAAACGGCATCAAAAACGTCGAGTTTCGCGTGAGCGACCTGTTTGAGAGGGTTGAGGGGAAATTTGACATCATAACCTTCAACGCCCCCTACCTGCCCGGAGAGCCGGAGGAGCCGATAGACCTGGCGCTGGTTGGCGGCGAGGGCGGAAGGGAAGTCCTCGACCGGTTCATTCGGGAGGTGCGGGATTACCTCAAACCCGGCGGAACCGTCCAGATAGTCCAGAGCTCGATAACCGGGGTGGAAGAAACGCTGAGAAGGCTGGAAGAAGTTGGTTTGATGGGAAAAATAGCGGCTAGGGTGCACGTCTTTTTTGAAGACATAGTGCTGATAAACGCCACTACGCAAGGCGGTGACGTTTGATCTCAAAGAGGAGCTTCACCTTTGGCCTCTCCGGGAAGCCCACGTCCTCCTCGAAGAAATCTATTTCAATCTCCCTTGCCTTAATCTCCTGGCGCGGTTTTATGTGTCCAAACATGGAGGTAGAATCAACGGGCAGCTTTTAAAATTTTCGCACATTGCCGAACTATTTTTCGACAATAAAATATTCCGGACGAAACGGCATCTCCACACACCCGACCCATCACCTTTTTAAAAGGCTCGTTCAAAGCCAACCCAGAGAGATGAATTAGGTGAGGCTAATGGCGTTAACGTTCAAGTCCAACCCGAACATGCCGGAGGAGATAGCGAGCCTCTTCAGGAAGCAGCACTACGCGCTCGTGGGCAGGCACAGCTCGGTAAAGCTCTGCCACTGGCTCAAGGAGAGCATAAAACACGACCGCTTCTGCTACAAGCAGAAGTTCTACAACATACACTCCCACCGCTGCCTGCAGATGACGCCGGTTACAGCGTGGTGCACCCACAACTGCATATTCTGCTGGCGCCCGATGGAGGGCTTCCTCGGCACGGAGCTCCCGGAGCCGTGGGACGACCCGGCCTTCATCGTCGAGGAGAGCATAAAGGCCCAGCGTAAGCTCCTCGTCGGCTACAAGGGCATGCCCGGCATAAACATGAAGAAGTTCGAGGAGGCGTGGAATCCAAAGCACGCCGCTATAAGTCTGTCCGGCGAGCCGATGCTGTACCCCTACATGGGCGACCTCGTCGAGGAGTTCCACAAGCGCGGTTTCACGACCTTCATCGTCACCAACGGCACCGTCCCGGAGAGACTTGAGGAGATGATAAAGGAGGACAAGCTACCGAGCCAGCTCTACGTCTCCCTCACCGCCCCGGATATCGAGACCTACAACAGGGTTAACGTCCCCATGGTTCCGGACGGCTGGGACAGGATAAAGGAGACGCTCAGGCTCATGAAGGACGCCCAGACCAGGACGGTGATAAGGCTCACCCTCGTCAAGGGGGAGAACATGAACAATCCAGAGGGCTACGCGAAGCTGATAAAGCTCGCCAACCCGATGTTCGTCGAGGCCAAGGCGTACATGTTCGTCGGCTTCTCGAGGCAGAGGCTCACCATCAACAACATGCCGCGGCACGAGGAGATCAAAGCCTTCGCCGAGGAGCTGGTGAAGCACCTACCTGGCTACCACATAGAGGACGAGTACGAGCCGAGCAGGGTCGTGCTCATAATGCGCGACGACGTCGATTCCCACAGAACCGGAATCGGCGGCAGATTCATAAAGCACTGACCTCCTTTCCTTTTTATTCCCTCGGGATATGGAAAAAGTTTATTTATTTTCATCCCCTAGGGGATAGTTAGAGGTGTACGGGAATGAGGAGGACGTTAACTGCCGTAATTCTGTTCATGCTCTTTGTGCTCCCTTATGCCAGTGCCGCAAGTGTAATAGATGAGTCCCTTGGATTCATCACATACACCGTGACGGACACAAACGAAGTCCCCGAAAAAGCCCTGCTTTTAACTGCCCTCGTTTCCACCGTCGGAAAGGCCCAGAACAGTACCGACGCGCTCTCCGCCGTAGTGAACGTCACGAAGGAGCTTCTCGAAATCCAGAACCCGGATGGGGGCTGGGGCCACTACCGGGGCGAGGTGAGCACTCCTCAGGATACTGCAACTGTTCTGATTGCCCTTGGGGCCGTTAGAGAGCTTACGAAGGAATACTATACCGGAATCAGCGAAAACGACATTGAAATAGCAATACGGGATGGCAGGACGTATCTTCTAACAGCGTTTAATGGGGAGGGATGGGGGTATCTGGCGGACTCCCCCACGGAGTTCTACCCGACCGCACTCTCGCTCTGGGCACTCGGGAGCATTGGTTTAACGCCCGAGAACAGCATCGCGGTCGAAGCCGGGGCCGAATACCTGGAGAAGGCCAGGAATTTGAGACCTGACTACCTGGCCCTGAGGCTCATAGCGTTTAAAGCCATCGGTTACGGAAACGTGACCGCGGATCTGGAGAGGTGCAAGGAACTCCTGTCCTCTGACGGACTCAACGAAAGGGAGAGGGCCATGCTCACCTACGCCCTGGTTCTCTACGAGCCGCTGAGCTTTGACACAGGGCGGGCGCTGACGGTTCTCGAACTGGTCGGCAACGACAACGGGACGTATTATCTAACCAGCAGTGAGGGCCCGTTCCTCGATACGGATTCCATCGCCCCCACCGCCTACGCGGTTATGGCATTCTCAAGCGTGGCTGACCGGCTCTCAGGAAACTTCACCAACCCCAAAGCGGAGCTGTGTTCAGCGCTGACCGAAAGCCAGAACCCCGACGGGAGCTGGGGAATCCACACCGGGGCCCGCGGATCGGCGAAGGCAACCTACTACGCGGTTCGGGCGCTGAAGACATGCACCCCCGTGCCGGAAAGTGTTGACCTGGCCATAGAATGGGCGCGGGAACACCTGACCGCCGCCAAGGACAATGCGGTACTCCACGGGACCGTAACCGAAGAGTATTACTACACAGTCAAGCTTCTCGCGGAGTTTGGCGATCTGAGCGACGACGAAAAGGAGGAACTCCTGAACTTCACGCGCTCTCTGGAGGTCTTTCCTGGCAGGTGGGCCGGGTACTTCTCCATACCCCAGCCGTACGAAACGGCGATGGGTCTTGACCTGCTGCTGGAGCTTGGCGCGAAGGGGGATGACATCAACGCCTCCAAGGAGTGGCTCCTGTCGGTGACCCCGGACGGATGGGGCATAATACTCAACCACCTGCTGAGTGTTATGGTTGGAAAGAACGTCCCAACCACAGTGACAGTTCTGGAGTCCCTCACGGGGATCACAGATATTGAGAAGCTGGGCCCGCACTCGGACTGGCTGATGGCCCAGAGACTCCACGACGGCTCCTGGGGACACTTTGGCAGAAGCGAAAACATGCTGGGAGAGGTTTCATTAGGAGTGAGTTCGATGGAGTACACCGTGCGGGCCGCGGAGGTCCTGGACGCCCTCGGATACGACGTAAAGGGCGACGCCCTAAAGTGGGTCATTGACAACCTCCACAACGGGACGAAGACGACCGTGGACACCGCCCTTGCCCTCGAGTTCATTAAGGACGTCAAGTTCCTGCCGGGAGTAACTCTCTACGAGACCATAAACGCCCTCCGCGGCGGATTGTGGGAACTTCACTACGCCGGGGAATACAGGGCGGTCTCCGAGACCATCGCGCCCCAACTCGAGGAATTCGGGTCAAGTGTGGACCTGAAGGAAGGGGTTTCCAATGTGGAGGATGGAAACCATATCTTCCTAGCCGCCCCCGGCGACATCAACGTCTCGAGGTACAACGGCGAGGTGACCCTCGAGGTCAAGGGTCAGCTGGTGACGGTAAACGGCAGAACATATCCCCTGGCCAGCACCATAGTCATAATACCCGGCAGGACTCAGGACGGCCACGTGCTGATGGTTCTCTTCGACGAGCAGAGCAGCGGGGCTGTGGAGCTCATATTCACCTCTGGCCTCTTCAAGTACTTCCACGGAAAATACCTGGTGCTCGAGGCGAAGGACTCCAACGGAAACGGTGTCATTGACCCCAACGAGATAAAGCTCCTGGACGCGGGGTGATAGAGAAGTGAGGGCTCTAATCATAGGGGTCGGCCAGTGCGGGACTAAAATCGCCGACCTCTTTTCCCTCGTCGATTTTGAGGCGCTCGCTGTGAACACATCCAGGGGCGACCTGGAGTACCTCAAGCATGTCCCCCATGAGCGGAGGATACTCATAGGCGAGAGCCTAACCGGCGGCAAGGGGGTCAACGCGAACCCAATACTCGGCAGGGAGGCCATGAAGCGCGATTTGCCCCTCGTCATGCGCAAGATAGGTTCAATAATCGGCTACGAGGATGTCGACATATTCTTCCTGACCTTCGGCTTCGGCGGCGGAACGGGCGCCGGAGGAACACCCGTCCTGGCCGAGGCGCTCAAAGAGGAGTACCCTGACTCCCTGGTGGTGGCCATCGGTGCACTCCCCCTCAAGGAGGAGGGGATAAGGCCCACAATCAACGCCGCGATAACAATCGACAAGCTCTCAAAGATAGCGGACTCGATAATAGCCATAGACAACAACAAGCTCAAGGAAGGGGGCGACGACATAAGCAAAGCCTACGAGAGGATAAACTACACGATAGTCGAGAGGATAGCGTCCCTTTTGGCCCTGGTTGACGTTCCAGGAGAGCAGACCCTCGACGCGAGCGACCTGAAGTTCGTCCTCAAGGCCTTTGGAAGCTTTGCAACGGTCGGCTACGCCAAGGCAGACGCGGGCAGGATAAAAAGCCTTTCAAGGCTCATCACCCGGTCCTTCGAGAGCGAGGGCCTGTACCTTGAGGCGAACATCGAATCGGCGCTGTACGGACTGGTCGCGATTCACGGGCCGCCGGAGGTTCTGAAGGCCGCCGACATATTCGAGGCGCTCAACTACCTCACCAATAAGATAAGGGGCAAGCAGATATTCCGCGGCTTCTACCCGGACCCGCGCGAGAGGGAAGTCGAGGTCGTTACGCTCCTCAGCGGCATCTACGAGAGCAGGAGCATCGAGGACATCATCATCACCGCCAAGCGGTACGCCCAGTCCTTCATGGAGGCAAAGGAGGAAGCGGAGAACAAAAAGAAGGAGCTCCTAAGCGGCCTGCCCGACTTCGATGACGTGTACGCCAGGGGAGGAAGTGAGCTCAAGGATATATTCCCCGACGGCGAGTATCCGGACATAGATAGGATAAGCAAAAAGCTCAGGAGGGAGAAGGATGAGTGAGCCAATAAAGGACTCCGTTGAGGTGGCCCTCGACCTCGACGAGAAGGAGGTCTACGCTCACATAGCACACGAGAGCGCCGAGGACATCATCAGGATTATCTCCTCCCTCGATGCCGAGCGGGCGAAGCTCCACGGGGAGGTCATCTACTACAAGGACGACTGGGACGACCTCATCAGGGAGAGGATAGCGAAGGGAAAGCGCCATACCGCATTTGATTTCTACAATCCAGCGCTCCTCGACATCTGGGAGGAAAAGGTCAGGGAAATCAAGGAAGCAAAGAAGAGGGAAAAGATAGCCTACGCAGTTATAGGGGCACTGATCGCCTCCACTGCAGCCGCAACGGCAATCCTGGGGCAGCCGTACTTTATCGCGGGGCTGGCAGCACTTCCAGTTGTCCTCTTCGTCCGAGACATCACCCGCGAGAGGCTCGACCTGGTATACTACGAGCTGACGCAGTTCTTCATCGACGAACTGGCCGGGCTAGTGGAAAAGCACTCCCTTCAGCCGGAGAGATACAGGTTCAAAATATTCAGCGGAGACTACTTCGGTGTTGAAACGAAACGGCTCGGAACTGGCCTTTTTGCCGTTGTAAACGCCGGAAAACCGAAGAGTAACGATTAAATAGATGTTCGTGGATATACCATTTGAGGGAGAGATGTATGATCAAGAAAAGCAACACTGGGAGGGCCCAGATATCCCTCGAGTTCCTGTTCATCTTCGGGCTGCTCACAATCCTCCTGATATACTCCGTGAGGAACGTCTCCTTCAGTGAGGGCTCACCATCGATTGAGAACCTGCGGATCCAGATTGCCCTTGAGGAGAAGAGCCTGGCGAACGCCATATCCAATACGATAAGCCAGGTGTACGCCCAGGGGCCGGGCTCAAAGGCGACGACCTACGTTAAGCTGACCTACCTGAAGAACATCGGATACGTTGAGAGGGCATCAGGGGTAAAGAACCCCGCCGTGTTCATAACGTACTGCAACATGTCGGGCAGACCCGGCACCTACGTGTTCATCACAAACAAAACGGCTCCCTTTGAACCCCTCACCACCGGAGACGACAAGAACGTGTTTCATGGCGCGGCAATCTACTCAAAAAAGCTCAGCAACAACAGCTCAATCTGGAGGATAATACCCTCCCCTCCATTCTCCCAGGTATCCATTGATAATCCCAGTGGGCAGTTCTCCAAGGAGTGCGGGGCCAAAAGCGGCTCCACGTACACCCTATACGGTATAATCGTGGAGCCAGCGGATTTGCCCTCTGAATTGAGAATCGTCGTTGAGTGGAACCCCAACAGAGGCGACTCGTGGTCATACAACACAACGGCCAAGGAGCTGAGGATAAACATCAACCCGGGTGGATGAGATGAGAAAAGCACAGCTGAGCCTCGACCTTCTCTTTGCGGTGACCCTCATGACGCTGACCGTGGTCAGCCTGATAAGCCTCGCAACCCACGAGGTTGAGGGGGCAAGGGCGTTCGACGCATCTACCAGGCTGAAGGTCTTCACAATCGACTTAAGGGACACCGTGACCAAGGTCTACGCCGCCGGCGATGGATTCGCGGTTAAGAAGACCGTCCCATTCGAGCTGAAAAGCGGGGAGTACGTAAGGGTCACACTGAACGAGACATCCAACGAACTGAAGGTCGAGGCGGAGATCAACGGGGGGAAATACACGACCGTCCAGAGGATTCCCGTGCCCCTCGTCTCAAACAGCACGGTTACCCTCACCCCCTCAAATAACGAACTCTGGATAGTTTGCCAATACAACGAGACCGCCGGTGGGATGGATGTCAAGGTTAGCGGGAAGCCGTAAGGGCCAAACCTCAGTCGAGATGCTCTTCATAGTTGGGATAATCCTCGCGGGGGTAGTTGTCATCATCCCGCTCTACACCCAGGAGAGCGGGGATTCCGTTATGCTGGCGGCGGTGAGGGACGCCGCGGCCCAGGCCGCCGTTTACATCGAGACAGGGGTGATCAGCGACAAACCTGAGTACGAGGCGTTGAATGATATCATAAAGAATTACACAGAATACGGAAGCGTGGGGTTCAGGTTCGCCGGACTTGGCGTAACCTCTGAAAGCGATGAGAAAGTTACGATAACCGTAAAATTCACGCATGACCTTTCTTCGAACTCCTCAAGGGACTCCAAAATAGCCAAGGGCATTGGGAGATTCTTCAGGGAGTACCTTAAAGACGTGAGGGGATTCCGGCTCGATGGTGGCCACCTGTATTACGCGGGCAGACTGGTGGAGTTCAACGTCACCGTTGGCGAGACGTGGGAGGTGGTATCGTGAGACGTGGCCAGCTCTTCTCAATGGACGCGCTCATCTCGATAGTTCTTGTAATTATGATACTCGGCACGGTCTCGGCGACCTCGGAGAGCCTGAGGAGCGAGATAGCCTCTATGGTCGGGTGGTATGAGAGGGCCAACATAGCGGACAACATGCTGGATGTCCTGACAAAGAGCCCCGGGGAACCGGAGAATTGGCATGTATCTTCCCAGAACATAAGGATGGTTGGACTGCAGGATTCCATTGAGGGCTATCTTGATTACACAAAACTCGAAACCTTAATGTCCATGGTATCCTCAGACAATAAATCAATAATAAACGCTTTGTGCAATCTTTCCAGCGGGAACAACTTCGAATTGGCAACTTACCTGACGGAATACACCCTAGAGGCTAGTTTGTTGAGAAATGTTCGGGGAGGGCTCCCGGGTTTTATTACAACATGCGATCCCACAGAACTGCCCACCGACAGTGACGTTACCGCATACTGCCCATCAGAGGAGTTTGAATTCCAGAGTTCCAGTGGAAGCCCCTGGGCCAACAATCAGTACGCAAACAGCGGCGGCTCGGTCTGCATTTTAAACCCAGTTTTCATAATTGGAAAGGGTCAGAACGGGGTTTATCAAGTCACCCTCAGCGCCGGCTACTTCGCGGTTGATGGAAATCTGGAACTAACAAAGTGGGCCCAACTTTCCGTTTCCGCCGGAGACGTTTACGTCAACGGAGATCTATACATCGAGATAAGAGGGAATCCCCAAGCCAGTTCCATAGCCGTAAGCGGACACAGTGTTTACGTGAACGGAACCGTTCAAGTGTATAAAGGAAATTTAACAATAAACGGAGGGTCCCTCTACATTTTCAACCCCGACGATTCGAGCCCAGCGATTTCCCTTGGCAGAGGACAAGGAACCTCACCAGGAGGGGATATAACTGCCGATGCTGTTTACATTCACTTTGATGGATACTGGTTTGCGATAACCGGAGACCCCCTAGAAGAATCCAGCTGGCATGTTAATGTAAACGGGGACTGGGTGCCTATAGCTCAGACGGATATTTGGTGGTATGTTTGGAATGATGATGTTTACATAAACAACGCTAAGATAATAGACAACGCCGACCGCCTCACAATCAACGGCGGAAGCTTGGACCAGTTCGATGATGGGTATTCGTTTGAGGACGTTGCACCCCCGTGCATCCTTTACGCGGGAGAATCCGGGGTAGAGCTAAGGATTTCGAGCATCAACGTAACCTACCAGCTCCCGTCGTTTTTTGACGTCTCAATCAACGGGGAAGAGGTAGCAGTCATAAACTGCACCTCAGTAACCGATGAGAAAACAATCCAAGGCTCGAAAAACTCAGCCCCATGGATTGAATATACGGAAAGACGGGTTCCAACGTTAAAAAAAGTCTATTCCCATAAGTACACATTAACGCCGGATGAATTGCCCAAGGAGGCATACTCCGGAACGATTGACCAGTACACTAGCGGTATGGTAAACATCACGTTCCCAGGTGGAGTGGATGAGGGAAACCTGACACTACTATCGGTGTTCACAACGCCGGATTACACGGGACATTCAATTGTGGCGTTCTTCAAGACACAGGACGGGTGGATTTATGGAGCTAACATGACTAAAATCTATCCGACGTACAACATCTCAGGAACACCGGAAAACTGCGAGATCGAGATTAACAATAACTATGCCACCATGTCGCTGTCCTGTCTCGTCCCCCCAGCAGAACTCGATAAAAGCGTTACATTCACAGTGTGGGCATACAGCCTTGAAGGATTTCCGGAGGTTACCATAGAGGACATCGGGAATCTCGACGCCTACCTTAAGCCCGTGAGACAGATGGGAGTTATAAGGCTCTGGGTGTGGCCGAGAAGGTGAGGCTAATGCGAAGGGGATTCATCTTCACGCTCGACGCTCTGCTCGCGGTAACGCTTGTGACGATAGTAGTCGTTGGCATAATAGGGGTAACCAGCAACGCTTCGGGCATTTACACGACCCAGATTCGGGGAGAAAACAAACAAGTGGCGGAGAATCTTCTGGAAGCCTTTAGAACCGTCCCATTAAGTAATTTAGTATCCCCCACCCAGATAGAGACTTGGATAAACGGGACAGACCCGGTTCTGGATCTGACCTACGTAAATCCCCAAATGCCACCGCTCCAGATAGTCGCAACGTACTGGGCGTTAAACTCAACGGATTATAAACAGAAAGCTGAGACCATAATGAAGTACCTCCTCGACAACCTCGCAGGCGGCTACAAGTACCAGCTGATAATAAACAACTACACCAGCCCGTATCTCACCTTCGACAACTCCTACGAGAACGCGAGCGACGTTGGCTCCGCAACTGTTATGGTCAGCGGATACGTCTCCAATGAGACGCCGAGGGGATACGTGGCGAAGGCGTACCTCACCAAGCTGGTAACGTCCCAGGAAAAGCTCGTTGGAATACAGAGGGTTCTAGCGGGGGGGTATTACTGTTCGAAGCCGGTTCAATCAGAGGATTACATAGACTACCCTCTAACGGTTTCGTCCCTTTATATTGAGTATCAGACTGTTCCAGGCGACAGCAGTACAGTCCAATCTGGGAGGTTCCAGCTCAGCGGTAGCTACAGCGGGGGAAGTGTGGACGTTGATAAGGATTTAAACGGGTGGAGTGTTTATTATGACAATATTTATGTGGATGGTTACGGATACGCTGGTCGCATTGTAATAAATGATGGAGTAAATACCATCAGATTGTACTTAAACAGTGAGTTCTCCCGTTCTACTACAAGTTATGAAGTCTGGGCCATAGTATACGAGGATGCCAGCGGGAACCAAGCAGTTGTGTACATTGACAGTGGGGTTTACATTGAGGCTAGCTGGGATTACTATTGGGTTATTTTTCCAATAATACGAAAGTGGTACATCTCCTCGTCAAGAGCGTACACGACCGTTCCAGACATTGACGATGCGGTCTACAGTGTTCTTATACCCTCGTATACATGTAGTATGTGGGATTATAATGATAACTCTCTTGATGTTAGTATTGGATTCAAACTTCCCCTCGACGCTTCAGACATAAGTGGACTGCTCAACTACGCCACTAGATTCGGTGAACCTGTAAGTTTTACCCTAAACGGGAATCCAGTTTGGTCTACGAACATATCCAACCAACTCATCGGAGGGGACAATCTCTTAGAGGCAGAGTTTACGAACCCTTATGGGGATGAAATGGGCTTTGGAAGCGGTAGCTGGATAAGCCTGAAGTACACGACCTCATCGCCTCAGGTCGATGACCCCGGTCTGGTTAAGCTCTACAACATAACAAGTAAGGGAACCGGAATATACTACCTCAACTCCCTCTTCGTCCCGGGCAACGTTACGGGCATAAACATAAAGCTCACCGTCGAAGGCGTCCACGAGGTCAGGGTCTATTACTCAAACGGGACTGGCCTGAACCTGATATACGAGAACACGAGCGTCTCACCTGGACTGAGCACAGTAACTATAGACAACGCCACACTCGTGGGCAATCTAACAAAGTATGTAACCCTGCAGGAGCTTAGTAAAAGAAACTTCAATCTGATAATCATGCTCGACGCCTACTATGACGCCAGCTATAGTCATCGCCCGGTGAGATATGCCGGCCAGGACTACAACTACAACTGGAACAACGAAAGGGTTCTCTACGGCTATCCAGACTCGTACATAAACATCACCTACATACCGAAGGTTACAACTACGAGGTTCACGATACCTATAGAAGAGACGCACGAACTCAGCTCAGACAGCGATACAGAGATGCATTTCGATTATTACCTGCCCGACAAAGCACAGCCGTGGTACGTTGATGTGTGGACGGCAATACTCTTCCAGGGCGATTATGTAGATACAGACAACTCAATTCATGTTTATGAAGGGCCCACTACACGGGAATTTCTAAGCTTTCCCATAGACCTCTATCTAATCAGGCTCGCCTACACCAAGATTGCAGACTACATCATGGTAAATGGGTCAACAAATACATTCAAAATTCTCAGCGATGACGATTACTATACGTTCAGGGTCGATGATAGCCGCGCCATCGTCCACTACTTCCTCAAAGGATACGCACCCTATGGAAACATCTTCACCTACTACGCCCAGGACAATGCCTGCGGCTACAACCTGACGTACTACTATAACCTCACAGGTACTCCACAATCGGGTACGGTTGTCATAGGGAACTGCCCACCAAGCGAGAGTCCAAAACCAATAACGACCTACGGCCTCAAACCATGGAAATATGCCCTGGACGATGCCATCTATCGCCTCTTTGTTCAACTGGGAGCAAAAGAGCATCCAGTAGATCAGATAAAACTCGATAACACCCTGATGCCAGGCACGGAAGAAAACCCCATCCGCATAGAGCTTAAAGGTCTGGCGGGTAAGGCGATTGGAATAAAGAACGTACCGGCAACGGGAGAAGCCATACAGGTGACCTTGCGGATATGGAGGGGTGACTGATGCGCAGGGGTTATCTGCTCAACGTCACGGTACTGCTTCTCATTATCCCCCTCCTCCTTCTCGCGGCCACGTACCAGGAGGCCTCCAGCTATATCATTACATCCCAATCCCAGAGAACCCTGGTCGAGAGGCAGTACTTCGGCATAAACAACATCCAGGATGACCTCCAGAACATTGTGGAGCTGAGCTTTAAAAGGGCCTATTTAACCCTAACGGAATACGTAATCAACAATAACTTCGTGAACAACGCGTCCCGGGAGCTTGAAAGCTTGATGGTTGAGGGAACCCTAAATGGGGTTTCCCAGAGCAGTATGGGGGACATCACGATAAGGGACTGGTTCATCAATACTGTTTCCTATCTCAACTCCATCGGAATGGATATAGAACCGTCTGATCCCGAGGAGTTCATAAACAGACACCTGGAAGTCACAGTTGGGCCCCTCGACTCGTTCCACGTCGCCGTCAGGGTGAAAATAAAGAACATAACAATCATAGATGGCTCTGGAGTCGTGCGGTACTCGGGAGATATTCCCGCGGGAAATGACAAGTACATATACTCAGTTGTCAGCATTGTCGGTTTTGAAGACCCCTTCATCGTCAGAGAGCTGAACGGACTGTACACGAGAGTTATAACCCCGTGCAAAATACCATTTCCAGGGGAAACCTACGGGTACTATAACATATCCAATCAAGGTGACGTGGATGGACTTGTCCTCGACTGGTGTTACGTTGGTCTCCCGGACAACTCATCGGCGGGGATGTATTATCCGACAATACTCGAGAGATTCGAGGGCAGTATGAACCAGCATGAGTACTACACAATCTTAGCTGAGGAGTTTCAGAGGGATTTAGGGTTTACCCAGACGCTTCCAGTTGGACTTGAAACTTTCATGGTTCCCGATCCGAGCATAGACCCAACACTGCTGGGTGCGCTGACAAGTATAGGGGCAAGCGTCCCCTCAAGTTATACCAGTGCTTCGTACTATTTCCTCAAATGTGCAGTCGAAGGCACCAACTGTATAATCGGTGACCCGGTACCACCGTATCCCTCGTTTAAACTCGATACAATCACAAAAAAGTTGATATTCGGACAGTAAAAGAGGGGGTCAAATAAAATGAACCTTGAAGACCATTTATATCAGCTAGGATTGGCCGCCGAAAGGTTCCCCAAATATCTAAAAGGAAAAGTCAAGGGATTCCTTATCCCCACTCCCTCTAATAATCCCCCGTCTCTTCGCCTGTCCCACCGGATCATTAAAGGCAAAAGGTTCACAATTCACGAACTCATCAGCCTCCACCTCCAGCTCTGCTTCGTGACTTACCTCGCGATCAACTTCGTTATTGTCTTCCTAACAGGCACTCCCCTCTACCTGCTGGCGGTTTCAATCCCATACTTCCTCTACCTCCGCCACTTCCTCATCCGCTACGGTAACTTTCTCATCGAAGAAAAACCATACAGGATTTTCTACTACGGAATTTCCGCCATCTCTTTTCTCGCCTTCCTCGGATACTCCCTGCTGGAGCTTGCCTCTCCAGAAATCTACCACTACTACGTCTACGTCGGGATAATAGCGCTGGCGGTTCTCCTCTTCCGCCATTACTTCAAGGCAACCTTTGGAAGGGATTACACCTACGGGACGGTCGAGGAAGTCAAGGGCGACATGGTCAGGGTCTTCATCCACGACGACATGGCGGCCAACATCAAGCCGGGCTTCTACTGGCTCCCGGCGGTCGAGGAAGCGGAGCCTGGAAGAGTTGTGAAGGTTCTCGTGGAGGATAGAACCTTCAGGAGCGCCAGACCCGTAAGGATACTGGAGGTCTATCTCGGTCAGTCCTCCCAGAGCTCGACTGAACCGAAAGAAGAAACCGAATGAAGCACGAGCAGATAGATAGAATGGCAGGGTTCAACGAGGTTTGTCTTGACGAATCCCCTACCCATCTTCTTTATCTCCAGGGGCTCGACACCGTAGCATTCAGGAAGGATTAGAACGGCGTCTTCTCCCTCAACAAAACGAAAGCTAAGCCCTTCGCAGACCTTTTCTAGGAACTCCTTGAATTCCTTCCAGCTATCAATCCTGGTGCGGTAGTACACCGTGTGCCCCAAGCTAACTATCACCAATAAGAGTAAACATTGAAATTTTAAAAAGTTTTCTGGAGGGCAATTTAAAGTCGTAACCAGCAAGACTTTTCAGAGGGGATTCCACATGCTGGACGGAGCGATGATGAAAGAACCCGTTGCAGAGAAAAGATGAGGAGAGAACCGACTAGCTGAGCTCCCCGCAAAGCTCAGCAAAGTTGCGGTATATCTCGGAGCCGTGCTCGGTGTGGGCAACCTCTGGATGGAACTGCACGCCGTAGATGGGAAGGCTCTCGTGCTTCATGGCCTCGACCGGGCAGGTCTCACTCCTGGCCAAGAGCCTGAAGCCATCAGGCAGCTCCTTCACCTCGTCCATGTGGCTCTCCCAGACCTTCAGCCTCCTTGGAAGCCCACGGAAGATCCCGTTCTCCTCCAGTATCTCCACCTCAACGAGGCTGTACTCGGCCTTTTCGCCCTTTCCAACCTTTCCGCCAAAGTGCTTCGCTATCAGCTGGTGACCCAGGCAGATGCCAAGAATTGGAACGTTGAACTCGTTGTAATGCTCCAAAATAGCGGAGCAGTTGCCGGTCCTCTCGATGTCCGGGCCGCCCGAGAAGATTATGCCCTTCGGTTTCATGGCCTTTATCTCCTCAAGCGGCGTCGTGTTGGGGATTATCTTTGCCTCGACGCCGAGGTACCTCAGAGTCCTCCAAATCCTGTGGACGTACTGGCCGCCGTTGTCCATGATGACTATCATGCGACCACCTCACTCAAACTCAATCGTTGCTGGAGGTTTGTTGGTGATGTCGTATAGCACCCTCCCAACCTCGGGAATCTCGCTCGTTATCCTGAAGGCTATCCTCTGGAGGACATCGAAGGGGACGGCCATCGCGTTCGCAGTCATGCCGTCGAGGCTCTCAACGACGCGAACGGCTATCGTTTCCTTGTAGGCCCTTATGTCCCCCTGAACGCCGACGGTCTTGACCCCGAGAAGAACGGCGAAGGCCTGCCAGGGTTTCAGTCCGGCCTTCTCAATCTCCTCCTCGACTATGGCATTAGCTTCTCTAACGATGGCAACCTTCTCCGGCGTAACCTCGCCGAGGACGCGGACGGCAAGGCCGGGCCCCGGGAAGGGCATGCGGTTGTATATCTTCTCCGGCAGACCAAGCTCCATGCCAAGCTCCCTGACCTCGTCTTTGTAGAGGTCACGGAGCGGCTCTATCAGCCTGAGGTTGAGCCTCTCGGGTAAGCCGCCAACGTTGTGGTGGCTCTTGATTTTCCCCTTGCTCTCGATCCAGTCGGGAGCGATAGTTCCCTGAATCAGGAACTCCGCGTCGATTTCCCTCGCAACCTCCTCGAACACCTCTATGAAGACCCTGCCTATTATCTTCCTCTTCTCCTCCGGGTCGGTAATGCACCTAAGCTCGCTGAAAAAGCGCTCGCTCGCATCAACGTAGTGGAGGTTGAGGCCAAACTCATCCCTGAAGGTCTTCACCACGAATTCCGGCTCGCCTTTCCGCATGAAACCTGTGTTGACGAAAACGGCGTGAAGCCTCTCACCTATTGCCTTGTGAGCCAAGATCGCCGCTGTTGAGCTGTCAACGCCACCGCTCAGTGCTATGATAGCCTTGCCATCGCCAACCGTATTTCTAATCTCCTCAACCTTCTCCTCTATAAAGCGCTCCCACATCACTACCATCCTCCTTTTGCCCCCATTTGGGCGTCAATTTATAAACTTATCCTGCAACATATTAAACAAATTTATGTCAAAACCTCCCCAAGCCTGTCCTCCTCCAAAGCCTGCCTCAGCTCCATGGCTATCCTCCTGCCGGTGCTCACCGGTTTGTCGTAGCGGAGCCAGCTGTATGGGGAACCGTGGACGAAGGGGTTCGTTCCGGCGACTATCCTGGCGGAAACCTCGAAGACGACGAACTCAAGCTCCTCGGTGAAGACTCCCTCCAGGCAGAAGGGGCCCCAGAGACCGCCCACGAGCTCCTCGGCAGCCTTGACCGTCCTCTCCCCGGCCTCGATGACGTCCATCAGCAGGCTCTCCCTCAGAACTATCGGGATGTTGCCTATCACCGTGTAGTTGGTGCCGAATTCGAGGTCGAGCTGCTCTTTGGCCGGAATCCTTCCTATCGCGTCAGCATTGGACTCGTAACGCCGGTCTATGCTCATCAGCTCCAGCTCTCGGTTGAGCTTCGAGTAAAAGTAGTGAGGGTAAACCGGGACGCCGAGGACGTACTCCTGAATCTGAACCCCTCCTAGGCCATCTTTGTCCCTCACGCCGAGCCTCTCGGCCTTCCTCCAGAAGTCCTCTGGGTCCTTGGCCAGGAAGTAGCCCTTTCCACCCTTCGCCCCGTGGGGCTTGACTATGACCGGTCCATCTATGTCGTCCGGATCTTCGTAAACCCTCGGAAGCCTTAAGCCGGCTTTCTCAAGCCACTTTCTCTCCAGTGAGCGGTCGCTCTCCCACTTCAGCACCTCTTTGTTGCCGTAATAGGGAACGCGCATCCTCTCAACAAGCTCGATTCCGAGGTGGGCGACGAACGAGCCTGTGGGTATAACGACTGCGTTTAACTCAAGCAGTCGCTCCTCGGGGTAAGTTCCTTCGATGAAATGGTCCGCAACCGGGAAGTACTTCGTGTAGAGCGGTTTAACTCGACTTTTTCCAAAGGCCACCGTCTCGAAGCCTTCCTCCTTTGCCCCCTTCAAAATTTGAAGGGCCGAGTGTGAAGCATAGGTCGCTACCCTCATTTCTCCTCACCCAAGAGCTTTGGCAGGGACTCATGGATTGCTCTAAGCTCTTCGGGGGGCTTTCTGAGGAGCTCCCTTCCGTGCCAGTAGAAGACCGCATCGCTTCCTCCTGCTTTCCCGATGACCCTGAAGTGCCTGAACATGGTCTTGAGCTCATCGAGGTTCTCTTCCGGGAAGGTAACTATGTAGCGGGAGTGGCTCTCGCTGAAGGCGACCTCGATTGGGTTAGAAGTTTCGGTGGGAACCTTTGAGAGGTCTGCTGTGAAGCCCGTGTTTCCAGATAGGGCCATCTCAGCGAGCGCCACTGCTATTCCGCCTCCGCCCACGTCGTGTACCGCCCTAACGAGGCCTTTCCGTATAGCCCTCAGAATCCCCTCGGCGTTGGCCTTCTCCTCGTCGAGGTTCACGCGCGGGGCAAAGCCGCCTTCGACGCCGAGCCTCGCGAACAGCTCCGAGCCGCCGAGTTCTGCCTTCGTTATCCCAACGACGCCTATGAGCAGCCCACCGCTCAGCCCCATCTCAGGGATTTCCTCAAGCTTAACCTTTCCGAGGCCAGCGACAACAGGCGTCGGCTTTATCGGTATCCCGGCAACTTCGTTGTAGAAGCTCACGTTCCCGCTGACGTATGCCAAACCGAAGGCCTTAGCCGCGTCCGCGAGGCCCTTAACGGTCTCGGCGAAGCTCCAGTAAACTTCGGGCCTCTCGGGCGAGGCAAAGTTGAGGTTGTCCACGAGGGCCAAAGGTTCAGCCCCGACGCTGACAAGGTTCCGCACAACTTCCGCAACGGCACCCATGGCACCGTGGTAGGGGTTGAGGTGACTGTGGTTAGGGTTGCCATCTGATGTAAAAGCCAAGCCGTACTCGTCGTTGAGCTTCAGTATCGCGGCATCGCGGCCGGGCTTGAGAACCGTCCTTCCCTGAACTTCATGGTCGTACTGCCCCCATATCCAGCGCTTGCTCAGGATGTTAGGACTGCCCCAGACGAGGTCGAAGGCCTTCTCGAAGGAAACCTCCGGAGTTTCAACAGGCTTTTCGGCTTTGTACGGCTCCATCTCCCACTCTATCGTCGGCACATCCGCGAGGAGCTCCACCGGAAGGTCCGCTACCTTTTCGCCCTTCCAGTATACTATAAAGCGCGGCTCCTCGATGACATCTCCAACAACCGTCCATTCGAGGCCGTACTTCTCGAAGATTCCCCCGAGGACATCGATATCGGCTTCGCTAACGGCGAAGAGCATCCTCTCCTGGCTCTCGGAAATCATGACCTCCTTTGGGGTCATCCCGGGCTCGCGGAGGGGAACCCTGTCGGCATAGACCACCGCACCAAAGCCCTTCTTGCCCGCCATCTCGGAGGCGGCGCAGGTCAATCCTCCACCGCCCAAATCCTTCAGCGCTTTCACCTTGCCCGTGTAGACTGCCTCAAGGGTCGCCTCGATGAGCAGCTTTTCAGTGAAGGGGTCGGGAATCTGAACCGCCGAGCGATCTTCCTCCTCCGCGTTCTCGCTCAGCTCTTCGCTCGCGAAGGTGACGCCGTGAATCCCGTCCCTGCCGGTCCTGTTGCCGACGAGGATTAGCTTGAGACCTGGCTCGGTTACGTAGCTGTGGACGAGGTGCTCAGGCTTCATAACTCCAACGCAGGCAACGTTAACGAGTGTGTAGTTATCTAAGCTCTCATCGAACTCCGTCTCGCCCCCAACGGTCGGGACGCCTATCCTGTTGCCGTAGTCAGCTATACCCTTGACGACGTACTCGAAGAGGTACCTGTTCCGCTCCTTCTCCAGCGGGCCGAAGCGTATGGGGTCGAGGAGCGCCATCGGCCTTGCACCCATACACAGAATATCCCTGACGATCCCGCCGACGCCTGTGGCGGCCCCGCCGTAGGGCTCAACTGCTGAAGGGTGGTTGTGGCTCTCGATTCCAACGACTATCCACGTTTCGTCGTCGAACTTCACTATCCCAGCGTCCTCGCCAGGGCCCAAAATAACGTGCTCGTTCTCCGTTGGAAGGAGCTTCAACCAGGGTCTGCTCGACTTGTAGGAGGCGTGCTCGCTCCACATAACTTCGAGCATCGCCCACTCAACTTCGTTCGGCTCCCTGCCGAGCCTTTCACGAATGAGCTTCTCCTCGTGCGGGAACATCTCCTCACCTCCTCGCCCACTCCACCATGCTCCTGAAGAGCCTCAGGCCGTCTTCACTGCCCAAAAAACGGTCGCTCGCGCGCTCTGGGTGGGGCATGGTTCCGAGAACGTTGCCCCTCTCGTTGACTATCGCCGCTATGTTGAGAACCGAACCGTTGGGGTTTGCTTCCTCGCTCACGTTTCCTTTCCCGTCGCTGTACTGGAAGACGGTTCTGACCTTCGATGGGTCGTCCACGTAGTAGTTGCCCTCCGCGTGGGCTATTGGCATCCTTATGACCTCCCCGGGTTCGTATAGCGAGGTGAACGGCGTTTCGACGTCGTTAACGCGAAGGTGCACCCACCTGCAGAGGAAGCGCGGAATCCTGTTCGGTCTCAGTGCCCCCGGAAGGAGACCCGTCTCTGTGAGGATTTGAAAGCCGTTGCATATCCCCAAAACAGGCCTTCCCTCCCGGGCAAACTCCCTCACCTTATCCATTATCTCCTGCCTTGCCGCTATGGCTCCAGCTCTGAGATAGTCTGCGTAGCTGAAGCCGCCGGGGAGGACGACGCCGTCGTAGTCTTTGAGTGAGGTCTTATACCACACCCTCTCGGCTTCCGCTCCCGCTTTCCTTATCGCCCTCTCAGTCTCGAAGTCGCAGTTTGTTCCAGGGAACACGACCACAGCGAAGCGGACCATCTCAGCTCACCGGCTCGATGCTGTACTCATAATCGTGGATGAGCGGGTTGGCAAGGAGCTTTCTGCACATCTCCTCGACCTCTTCCTCCGGTTCTTCGCTCTCCAGCTCGAACTCGAAGTGCTTGGGAACGCGCAGATTCTCCACCGCGTAGCCGAGGTTCCTGAGGGCGTTTCCGATGACCCTTCCTTCGGGGTCGTTGAGGCCTTCCTTGAGGCGAACGATGACGGTAACCTTCCACTTCATTTCAACCACCTCACGTGACAACCTTCCCAAGCTCGTCGAGCTCAAGGGCGCGCTTAATCTCAAGGGCAACTCTCCTTCCGGTGCTCATCGGCTTCCTCCAGAGGGCGTTTCCGTAGGGGTGCCCCACCGCCATGTGGATGTTGGTTCCCCCGCCGGTTCTTGGAGCGACGTCGTAGATGTAGAAGTTCAGGTCTTTATCAACGGCTGTCTGGAGGGTGAAGGGCCCGATGATTCCCGGGGAGTAGTACTCCTGAGTGGCCTTCACATAGCACTCGGCCATGTGGAAGACCTTCTCAAGAAGAGACTCCCTGAGGGTTGAAGAGGCATGACCGGTGACGGTGTATTCAGGCTCGAACTGGTGCTCCGGAAGGGTCAACTGCTGATGAGCGGGAAGCCTCACGTGGCCGTCCAGGCTCGTCTCAAAGCGCCAGTCTATGCCCAAAAGCTCAATCTCTCCGTCGATCGGCGAGTAGAAGAAGTCGAAGTTGAAGACCGGCCCAATGATGTAGCGCTCGATTCTGGCCTTCGCGAGGTCCTCCTCGGTGATTACGCCGAGCTTGATGAGCTTCTCGGCCTTCTCGCGGAACTCTTTGTAGCTTGCTGCCGTAAAGAAGCCGCGCTCAAGCCTCTTCTTGGCATGAGGGAGCTTGACGATGACGAGGCCAACCTCATCAATCTCCTCCGGCTTTACGGGTTCGGGATAGGGAAGCCTGGCCTTCTCAAGGAGCCAGTAGTAGCTCTTCTCCTCGCTCCTCTCCTCGCCCCTGAGGAGGTTCCTGCTGCCGAAGAGCGGAACGCGGAAGTCGTTCTCAACCCTATCAATGCCAGTGTAGACCACGAAGGAGCGGTTCGGGACGAAGATAACGTTCCTCTTTACCAGCTCCTCCTGGACGTTAACGATTTGGGCGAACTTCTCAAGGACCATAACCTCGTCAATGAAGCCCTTGGTCAAGCCATCCCTCGTCTTCCGAAGCTTGAAGTACTCGGCGTAGGTCCTGTGCCTGCCCCTCTGGGCGACAACGAGAACCGGAAGACCTTCCTCCTTTGCCCCGTCGGCTATATCCAGCGCGGAGTGGCTTCCTATGACTCCAACGGTGATTTTCTCCGGATCGTATCTTTCAAGAACGCTCAAGATCTCATCGCGGCTTATCATCCCAACCACCTCAGCATGAATTCGGCTCGAACTCCTTTCCAAACTCCCTCATCAGCCTAATCCTCTTCTCAACGCTCTCCCTCGTGCCCACGTCTCTGCGATAGAACAGCTCACCTTTCACGTAACCGACGGCATTCTGGGCCATCTTCTCCGCCTCTTCGAGCGTATCGGCGATTCCAACGACCGCTATGGCACGGGAGCCGAGGAGCGTGAAGTTCTCGTCAATGGAGGCGTAGTAGAGCTTCGCTCTCGCCTCTTCCACCGCCTTATCGTCCACCTGAACTTTAACCCCCTTAACCGGGCCCAGGGGATAGCCCTTTGGAGCGAGGTACTTGACAACGGTGGCTTTGTTCTCAAACTCCGCCTTCCTAAGGTTGCCGTCAACGATTCCCTCAGCGATCTCAAGCAGGCCCGTCCTGAGGAGGGGGAGAACGTTCATGGCCTCGGGGTCGCCGAAGCGGGCGTTGTACTCGATTATGACGGGACCGTCTTTGGAGAGCATGAACTGGCCGTAGAGGATCCCCTTGTAGGGCGTTCCGTTCTTCCGCATGGCTTCAACGGTCGCTTTCAAAGTTTCAAGGGCCTTTTCATAGTCCTCTCTCGGAACGAAGGGGAGAACGTGGCTTGAACATGAGTAGCTCCCCATGCCGCCGGTTATGGGGCCCTTATCGTCCTCGTAGGCGTGGGGATAGTCCTGGGCGAGGGGCATCGGGATTACCCTCTTCCCGTCCGTGAAGACCTGGAAGGTGAACTCAACGCCGTCGGTTCTTTCCTCAATGAGAACCCTTCCATCCTTCCTGATGAGCTCCTCGGCGTAGGCCTTGGCCTCTTCGTTGTCCCTCAGCTGGTAGCCGACCACTTTAACGCCCTTTCCACCGGTGAGACCGAGGGGCTTCACAACGACCGGCCTTCCAAAGTCGTCTATCCACGAACGCATCTCAGAGACGTCCTCAAAGACACGGAAGAGCTTCCTGCCGGGGATTTCATACTTCTCCATGAGGGAGCGGGCAAAGGCCTTGTTGGTCTCAATCTGGGCGGCATCCTTAGTCGGTCCAACCGCGGGGATGCCCTCACGCTCAAGGGAATCAACTATACCTTTCTCAAGTGGCGCCTCCGGGCCTATGAAGGCAAGTTCTATTCCCCATCCCCTGGCGAGTTCGATAACTTTCTCGATATCCGTTTCCCTGGCCAGACTGTAGTCCTTTGCGAGCCTTGCCAGCCCGGGGTTTCTGTGCTTCGAAACGACGTACATCTCGGCGCCGCTTCTCACGAGCGCCTCACCGATGGCGTTCTCCCTACCGCCGCCTCCAACGAGCAGAACCTTCATGAGCTTCACCATATATTTGTCAAAAACTTAAGTTTTTAAGCTTTGTTTTTACATTGAAATGGCAAAATTTATAAAGGCCGAAGTGAACTTCCTCCGGTGGAGTCCATGAAGGTGCTTGTAGTGATGGGAAGCAGGAGCGATTCCCATATAGCGGAGAAGGTTACGGCAGTTCTCGACGAGTTCGGCGTTGAGTACGACGTTGAGGTCGCCTCGGCCCACAGGAACCCAAAAAAGGTTGAGGAGCTGGCCAAGAAAGACTACGACGTTTTCATCGCCATCGCAGGTCTGAGCGCCGCGCTGCCAGGTGTGATAGCGGCCCACACAGTTAAGCCCGTTATAGGAGTCCCCGTTTCGGCGAAGCTCAACGGCCTCGACGCCCTCCTCAGCATAGCCCAGATGCCGCCCGGAGTTCCGGTTGCTGCAGTGGGGATAGACAACGGAAAGAACGCGGCCCTGCTGGCGGTTGAGATCCTGGCGCTAGGGGATGAAAAGCTTAGAAAAAAGCTTGAGGAATACCGCGAAAAGGGAAGAATGTAGCCAAAATATAATGAAATGAGGGGAAACCCCCCGATTCCAATATTTTAACCCGCACAACGTATTATTCCACACGACTTGTTTCATCCATATATTTAAATCGGCCCATCATTCAAGCATCTTATTCCAGCAAACACCAGACGCGTGTAGTTGGAATACTAAAATTTAAATTTTTCGGATTTTATCCAAACTATTGGACCGATTGTATGCATTGGTGCATACCCTAAACAAAGAGAGGAGGGGCTAGAACCCGCAGAGATGACCGGCTTTTTCATAATCCTGGGAGTGCCACTCTGAACTCCTGGTTCTAAGCTCAACCATATGCGCCACCATCTCGGCACGTCTCTTTGCCTCCCCGATATCCCTGTCCCACGCGAGCGCAACACCCAGCCTTCTGCCAGGGTATGCCTCAGGCTTTCCAAAGAGACGAATCGTCGAGTTGGGGACGCTCATGGCTCTAGCCAAGCCGCGGAAGCGTGGGGAGTAACCTGAAACGTCGGCCTTGATTACGTGAGTAGCTGCGGGCGTTAGGATAGGGAACAGACGGTACTCTTCGACCCACTCTCCGGGAATCGGAAGTCCAAGAACCGCTCTGAGATGCAGTCCGAACTCGGAGAAGCCCGTTGGGTGGGAGGCAAGGGTCACCATTCCCGTGTCGTGGGGTCTCGGCGAAACCTCGTTGGCCCAGACCTTATCGCCCTTAACGAACATCTCGACGCCGAACAGTCCGAGGCCGCCGAGGACGTCGGTTATACGCTTGGCTATCCTGTAAACCTCGCGCTCGGCCTTTTCGCTTATCTCAGCCGGCTGCCAGCTGGAATGATAATCCCCGTCAATCTGGTAGTGGCCGACCGGCTTCGGGAAGGTCGTGACGATTTCACCGTTCTCATCGTAGTGCCTCACAGCAAGCTCGGTCATCTCAACGTCAAAGTCAATGTGCTCCTCGACGATTATCTTGTCCGCGCTACCGCGAGCCTTCTTCTTGGCCTCTTCCCAGGCCTTCGGGACATCTTCTGGCCCCTTAACGAAGTATGAACCCTTGCCGGAGGAACTCATTATGGCCTTTGTGTGGCAAGGGTAACCTATCCTCTCGCAGGCCTCGTAGAGTTCGTCTAGAGTAGTCGCGTAGGCGTAGCGTGACGTCGGAACTTTGGCTTCCTTCGCGAGGGTCTCCCGCGTCCTCTCGCGGTGCATCGCTATCCACGTGGCCCTGGCGTTCGGGACAACGAAGTAGCCGTCCTTCTCCAGCTCGAAGAGAGCGTCGAGATTTATCGCCTCTATCTCGGGGATTATGGCATCGGGTTTTTCACGCTCAATCACGGAAAACAGAAAGTCGGCATCCCTCATGTTTCCCACGTAGGAGCGGTGAGCAACCTGCATCGCCGGGGCGTTGGCGTAGCGGTCAACGGCGATGACTTCCACACCCAGCCTCTGAGCCTCGATGGCTATCTCCTTTCCCAGCTCGCCGCTTCCGAGGAGGAGTATCTTCTGGGCAGAATCCGTTGTGGCCGTTCCGAGTTCATCCCGGGGCTTGATCATAACAATCACCTCAGATTTTGACGTTAAAATGTTAAAAACTTATGATATTTAAGCCTTTTTTGACAGAAAAATGGTGAACAATCCTACACTTCTTCATGGATACCGGGGAGTAATCGGTTACTATCCCATGATTTTGACTTATTTTGGAACTTTTGGGGTGTTTTTAATGGTTTTGTTTAACCAAAAGGTTTTTATATGGGCTATTAACTACTCGTAGTTGGTGATTTCTTATGTCGAAGTTTGGTCTGTGGTGGGTGGAGTGGAATGAGGATGCTGGAACTTATGAGTCGAGGATGACCTTTGGAGGGGAACGGCCAACTTCTTATGATGAAGCCGTCCAGTGGTTCAAGAAGAGGGGTTTTGACAGGGTAGTCTTCCTCAGTGGAGAAGGAAAGGGAATCAATTACACTGGAAACGGTTATGATGATGGGCTTCGCATGGCTTTGTGGCTCTCATCAAGGGTAGGCAGTATGAATTACTACGTGCCGATTCCGTTCTACAAGTACGGGAGTAAAAAACCGAGGGATAACCCGTCCAAGGGATTCAATAATTCCTACTGGAAGGACTGGATTGACGGTGTCCTTAGTGTCGTTGACAGCAACAGGCTCGGCTTCTACTGGAGCTACGAGAGTTGCCTTCAGGCAACTCCCAATGA